>BEHT01000003.1 GCA_002898575.1 bacterium HR17 | reverse complement strand
GCGATGGACATGTCCCACGCCAACTTGCCTTGCTCTACCAACATTGCCAACATTGTCGCCGTCATCGCCTTTGTGCACGAACCGATGTGAAAGGCATCGCCAGATGTGACAGGCTCATCGCTGCCTTGTTTGCACACACCCGTTGCACCGACAAAGACCAATTTGCCACCTTGCACGCAAGCAGCAACTAATGCGGGGACTTGGAACTTTTGGCGCACATCAGACAGAAATTCAGCGTTGGGCTTTGGGGCGCAGTGGGAGCGACTGCTTAAAAACATCCCGCATACCGCCGAGATCAACTCTCGCCTTTTGAGCCACACTTGTCTTTCGCACCTCCTGTCGTCTAAACGGCGAACGGAGCCGTTCTGATGAACAACTGGTGGCTTAAACTTTTAACTCCCCTATATTTTGCCGCTAACCCTCTCCGAAATGCCGATTTTGAGTGGCTCAGGAGAACCACCCCCGATTAGCCCCGTTGTTCAGCAAAGCAAGAACTGGTAAATTCAATCCGCAATCCTCGCTGCTACGCTTCCATCTCATCCCGACGCTTCTCAATCCAGTGATAGAGTGTGGGTAGCACGAACAATGTTAGCAGCGTTGATGTGATGAGCCCACCGATAACGACTGTTGCCAGCGGGCGCTGAACTTCGGCTCCTGTTCCTGTTGACAAAGCCATCGGCAAAAAACCGATGGACGCGACGCTCGCTGTCATCAGAACAGGGCGCAAACGAGTTTTCGCTCCCTCTATGACCGCTTCCATCAGTGGCTTTCCTTGCTGCCTCAGTTGGTTGATGAAAGTGACCATGACGACGCCGTTGAGCACTGCAACACCTGAGACGGCAATAAAGCCGACACCAGCGCTCATTGAAAAGTGCATCCCTCGGATGAACAGCGACAAAATTCCGCCTGTAACGGCGAAAGGCACGCCGATGAAAACGATGGCAGCGTGTCGGATTGTCCCAAAGGTCATGAACAGCAGCAGAAAGACGAGTGCGAAGGTGATGGGCACAGCAACCATCAGCCGTTTGCGTCCGCTCTCCAAATGCTCAAACATTCCGCCCCAATCCATTGTGTAGCCTGCTGGCAAACGGACTTGACTTTCCACCAACCTTCTCGCTTCGTCAACGAACGAACCGATGTCCCGTCCACGAACATTGACCTCCACAGTGATACGACGGTGTCCGTTCTCTCGGCTAATTTGAGCAGGTCCATGCTCAATGGTGATTTCCGCCAGATGGCTTAACGGCAATCGTTCGCCCGTTGGCGCGATGACCATCAAATTGCTGATGCGCTCTATATCGCTTCGTGCTTCTGGCACAAGGCGCACCACGAGGTCAAACCATTTTTCGCCTTCAATGACCCGACCGACTGTCGTCCCTGCGATGGCTGTCTGGATGACTTCCTGCACATCAGCAACATTGAGCCCATAGCGGGCAATTGTGTCTCTGTCAATGCGGATGTTCAAAGTTGGCAACCCAGTTATTTGCTCAACGCGGACATCGGCAGCACCTCGCACCTTAGCAACGATACTTGCGACTTGCTCCGCAAGGTTTTTGAGCGTTCTCAAATCGTCACCGAAAATCTTGATGACGACATCGGAGCGGGAGCCGATGCCTTCAATCAACTCCATCATTCGGAACTTGATGGGTTGCGACCAAGAGAAAACGATGCCTGGCAGTTTGTTCAACTCCGCTGCCATCTTCGCCACCAACTCCTCACGAGTTTTCGCTGTCTTCCATTCCGCCTTGGGCTTCAGGATGATGATGTGGTCAGCCATCTCTGGACCCATCGGGTCGGTAGCGATTTCTGGTCGCCCAATCTTGCTGACGACCGTTTCCACTTCAGGGAACTTTTTCAAGATGCGCTCAATGTGGAGTGATTGACGGATGGTTTCGTCAAGGGAGGCGCTTGGCAAACGCACGGTATTGACAACTAATGCACCTTCATCCAGTTCAGGCAAAAACTCAGCACCCAAGGAAGGGAAAATCGCCAGACAAACGACGACAAAAATGGCAGCAGCGCCGATAACGATTGCAGGGCGACCGATGGCTTTACGGAGCAACGGCTCGTAGCGTCTCTTGAGCCATTCCACCAACGGATTTTCGTCTTCGCTTTGCTCCTCTTGTGGCTCAGTTTTTCCCCTGCGTCTCAGAAATCGCAAAGGCAAACCACCTTCTTCTCCCGCTTCCTTCAAAAACAGGGCAGACAAAGCAGGCACGACGGTGAAACTCAAGAGCAGAGCCCCCGTTAATGCCAAAATGACCGTCAGCGCCATCGGCTTGAACATCTTCCCTTCAATGCCTGCCAGCGTCAGGATGGGGATGTAGGCGCTGATGATGATGAGTTCTCCAAATTGACTTGCCTTGCGAACTTCCAGAGCGGCGTCGTGAATGACTTTTTGCCTTTCGGCATCGGTCAAAGTTCGCCCCAATTTCCGTCTCGCTTCTGCCAGCCTTCGCACGCAGTTCTCAACGATGATGACGGCAGCGTCTACAATCAACCCAAAGTCAATCGCCCCCAAACTCATAAGGTTGGCTGGGATGCCAAGAAAGTTCATCCCGATGACAGCGAAGAGCATGGACAACGGAATGACACTGCTGACGATGAGCCCTGCACGAAGTTGCAGCAAAAACAGAAACAGCAAAGCGATGACCAGCAAACCTCCCTCAACCAAGTTTTTGACGGCAGTGTGGATGGTTTTGTTGACCAGTTCGGTTCGGTCGTAGTAGGGTTTGATGACGACGCCTTCGGGGAGGGACTTTTGAATCTCGGGCAATTTCGCCTTGACCTTTTCTACGACCGTTCGGGAGTTTGCGCCTTTTAGCATCATGACGATGCCTAAAACTGTCTCGCCCTTGCCGTCTTTCGTGGCAGCACCTTGTCGTATTTGAGCGCCATAGCGAACGACGGCGATGTCCTTTAAGAAGATGGGCTGATGGTGGTTGCTGGCGACGATGATGTTTTTGATGTCGGAAAGGGACTGGACTAAGCCGATGCCCCGAAGGAGTATTTGCTCACCACCCTGAACCAAGTAAGCGCCGCCGACATTTTGGTTGTTGCGTCTCAGCGCTTCAAAAACTTGAGGCAGTGTGATGCCGTAACTGAGCAATTTCGCTGGGTCAACAAGTACCTCATACTGCTTCTCAAATCCGCCGAAACTGTTGACCTCAATGACGCCTTCAATGGGCAAAAGTTGGCGCTTGATTTGCCAGTCCAAGATGGTTCTCAAGTCGGCTAAAGTGTAGTGGTTCTTGAAGCGACCATCGGCTTCAACAGTGAACTGAAAGATTTCGCCCAATCCAGTGGAGATGGGAGCCATCTGGGGCTGAGCGCCTTCTGGCAGCAGTTCTTTCGCTTCCAACAGCCGTTCCAAAACTTGTTGTCGCGCCCAATAGATGTCCGTTCGGTCATCAAAGACGACAGTCACCTGCGAAAGACCGAATTTGGACAGCGAACGGATTTCCTCCTTGCGAGGCAGGCTGCTCAAAGCAATCTCAAGGGGAACAGTGACGAACCGCTCAACTTCCAAAGGTGAAAGGGCGGGCACTACCGTGTTGATTTGAACTTGGTTTGTGGTGATGTCGGGCACAGCGTCAATGGGTAACTTCAGCGCCGAATTGATGCCCAACCCAACAAGCATGATAGCGAGCACTACCATCAGCACTCGGTTCTGTATGCTGAAATGCAGGATGCGGTCAATCACTTGACAGTCACCTCCGTTAGTGTCACAAGTTTTGGGCTTGAAAGTGAAAGGGTTCGGCAGGAGCCTCACCCTCCCGATGAGCCTATGATGCTCAATGTTCCTCACCGAACTCTTCCTTGCGCTCTTCGGATTTAAGCAGGAAAGCGCCTTCGGCGACGATGAGTTCGCCTTCCCTCAAACCTGCCTTGACCTCAATCCAACCACCGCTGCGAGTTCCCAACACGACTTCTCGCTCTTCAAAGCGGTTGTTCGCTTTGCGAACATAAACCTTCGCTTTACCTTCATCTTCGTGGTAAGCAGTGACAGGGATGACAAGTGCTTTGCGTTTTCCGATTTGAATTTGGGCTCGGACAAACATTTCTGGCTTCAGCAACCTTTGTGGGTTGGGGATTTGGCAGCGAACGAGCAGCGTTCTTGTCTTTTCGTCCAAAACATCACCGACATAACGAACCGTCCCGACAAAAGTTCGGTTGGGATAGGCAGGGGTCGTGATGGTAACTTTCTGTCCGACCTTGACAGCGTGGACATCTTTCTCAAACACCCGCAAATCAACCCAAACGGACGACAAATCCAAAATCACGAACAGGACATCATTAGCGTTGACTGTTTGCCCCAAGGAAACTCGTCGCTCCAAGATGCGACCGCTGATGGGGGCTATGATGGGGATGCGGGCACTTTGCCCTGCCTTCACTCGCAGCAACTTCAAAGCGTTTTGAGCGGCGAGGAGTTCCACCTTCGCTTGCTCATATTCCGCTCGTGCTTCTTGCAACTCCCGCTGTGCCAGCAAGTTTTGCTCGGCAATCCGCTGTTCTCGCTCCAACGCTGCTTTTGCGATTTCAACTCGCTTCTTTGCTTGCTCCAGTTCCGCCTTTCGTTGCGCAAGTTCCTTTTCGGCTTGCTGAACTTCTGCTTCGGCTTTCTGGACAGCGGCTTGGGCATAGATGTTTTGGCTGGCGATTTCCTCTTCTCGCTTGAGTTTCAGTTTCGCCAACTCCAATTGCCGTTGGGCTCGTTCCAAAGCGGCTTTCTTCGCTTCCACTTCCCTTTGCGCAGCCATCACTTCTGCCTGCGCTTTTTGCCGCTCCGCTTGAGCGATTTCCAGTTCTCGGCGCGACAGCGTCCCGATTTGGAACAACCGTTCGGCTCTGGCAGCGTTTCTGTCGGCAACTTGGAAATTCGTTTCAGCGCGAACGAGGGCTGCTTGAGCCGATGTCAATTCGGCTCTCGCTTGCTCAACATCCGATTGAGCAGCAACAAATTCCTTTTGCGCTTCCTGAAGTGGCGGGTAGCGGAAGACACCGATGCGAGCCAACTCTTGCTGTCGCTTCAATTCCGCTCTCGCCAAATCCAACGCTGCTTGTGCCCGCTCAACGGCGGCTTGTGCTATGGCAACTTGCGCTATCGCATCAGCATACTCCCTTTGAGCCTCTTGCAGCGGGCGCTGGGTGAAAGTACCTGCTTGGGCTAATCGTTTCAAGTTCTCCCATCGCCTCTTAGCGGCTTCCAACTTTGCTTGTGCTTGAGCGTAAGCGGCTTGGGCTTGAGCGACCTCTGTGCTGTCAACGAGGGCGAGGGTTTGCCCCGCTCTCACTTCGTCGCCGACATTGACAAAAATTTGGCTGACGCGACCCGAAACGAACGAACCAACTTGCACCAGTTTATCTGTGTTGGGCTGGACCTCACCTGTCACCTCTAAGGTTTGGGTTATCTCGCCGTAACCGACGGGAACGATTTTTATGCCCGCCAACTTTTCCCCTTCCCGCGTCAAGGTTATCTCGCTATGGCGCTCCTCTCTCTCATGGGTTTGCTCGCTCGCTTCACGCTTAGGTTCTTCAATGCGTCCAGAATTTGACATTCGCTTTCCGATGCCGACACCGACCAACAGTGCCAGCACGACCAAAATTCCAATGGCTACAACTGTCCATCGCTTCATCGCAATTCCCTCCTTTCACGCTAAAATCAATGGCAGGTGAGACCAATGACGAGAGCAGAAATTATCGCCGAAGTGGAGAAGCGACTTGGTCCTTTGGACGAGAAAGCGAAGCGAGCCATTGAGATGGCGATAGAGTTGATGGGTCAATTGCCGACGGCTAAACCAGAACCTCAATGGCAAGGCGAAAATCCATCGTTTGATCAAGCCGCCAAATTGTCGCCGAGGGAACGAGGGAGGCTTTTGCAAGCACTGGAACAGCAAAACCGAGAATGGTTGGAGCGAAAGTTGAAGGAACTGAATGCCCGCTGGCTGCTGGTCATTGACGGTGAAGTTGTGCGGTATGGAACGGCAACGACAGATTACTTGACAGATGAAGAATTGTTGGCTCTCTGCCGTGAGCGTGGAAAGTTGCCCTTGCTTTTCATGCCCCTTCGTCCCGTTGAAGAAACCACTCGCTGGCATCCCACGATTTACGACAACGACGCCTACCCCACAATCGGTTTGCGAGTGTTGAGCGATTACGCTACCTGCGATCTGATTGCCGATTTTGACACGGGGGCTTCGGAAGTTTATCTGGACGCCAATGCTTTGGAACGGCAGGGAATTATCCGAGTCGTTGATACCGACCCGATTTACGAGGGCTCTCATCTCGGGCAACCTTTTGAGTATGTTGTCAAGTTCGTTCGGCTGGCGCTGTTGGATGTGGATGGGAAACCCCACGAAACAAAGATGTTGACAGTTTGCATCTTTGACTGGCATCAAAGCCCTTTCGTCTCCATCAACCCTAACTGCAAGGCGTTGGTGGGGCGAGACCTTTGCCTTTCGCTCCAGCCCAAAATCACCCTTGACTTTTCCCGCCATGAAACGACCGTTCATTGGTGACACCTCCTTTTTCGCTTTTTGGTGGGACATTGCTTGGTGGGATAGAGCCACCGATGGCTCGTTCCAGATTCGCCAGCGCTTTTTGGTAATTGGCGATGGCTTCCACGAGCTCCTTGCGAACTGTCCGCCAAGTTTGCTGGGCATCTATGATTTCCAGCAGGGTGCTTCCGCCTTCGGCATATGCTTCCTTCACACGCTTGAGCAAATCTTCAGCGGAAGGGATAATGTGTTGACGATACCTTTCCACGACAGTTTGGGCAGCAATCAATTTCTTCACTGCGGTCTCCACATCGGCGAGGACAACTCGCTTGGTTTGCTCCAACAAGGCTTCCTGCTCAGCGACTTGTGCTTTGGCGGCTTTGACTTCGCCCCTAATGCGACCGAAGTCAAGGAAAGGCAAAGTGATGCCGATACCCAAACGGGGAGCGGTAAAACTCAGCGCTCTCTCGCTTTCGCCAAAGCGTGTTAGCACGAAGAAATCGGGCAACCGTTGCGCTTGTGCGGACTTGACAGCGAAGCGTTGCGCCGCAAGGCGCGATTGCGCTGCCAAAACTTCAGGGCGCTGCTTCAACGCTAACTCTTTCAACTCCTCCAGCGAAACTGTCAAGGGTTGATAGGAAAGTTCATCGGCAGGCAAAACGGGAGTGGATGGGTCTTGCCCCAACGCCACATTGAGGGCAACTTGCTTGACAGCAACCTCCGCTTGCGCTTGCACCAACTCCTGTCCCACCCGCTGACGCTCAATATCGGTGCGGGTGACATGGACAATGGGCACCGTGCCGATGGCGTATTGCTTTTGAGCCAAGTCGTGAAGGGTGTTCGCTAACCCAACGGCTTCCTCGGTCAAGCGTTGAACGGCAAGGGCTGCCTGCAAATCAATGTAGGCGACTTTGACAGCGAAGATCACATCAAGTTCTGCAGCACGATAATCAGCAAGGGTGGCAGCAAACTCGTTTTCGGATGCCTTGACACGGAAAGAGCGTTTGGACGGCAACTCAAAGGTTTGCTCCAGAAGGAACGGATTATCCGCTATTGTCCCGAACGGAACGATGGCAAGCGACGGGTTGGGTAGGGCTTTAGCGCTGACACGCTTGCCTTTCGCCGCTTCTACACGCTGCCTTGCAGCAACGAGCAGAGGGTTCTGTTTGAGCGCCAAAGCGACAGCTTCTGACAGTGACAATTGTTGTGGCGTTTGGGCTTGAGCAAAGGCAACGACGGCAAAAGTGACCGACACGAGACGCCATAACATAAAGGGATACCTCCTTTGGGGAGAAAGCAAAGTAACCGCAGGTTTTTATGCCTGCTGGTTTGTGGAGGATGCGGTCACTTCTCTGCCGTCAGCCTGAAAGGGGAGGAGCGCGAGGAGAAAGAACAAAAGAAGGGGTAAGCGTGCAAAGGGGTAAGGTTTCAAAATCGTCCAACTCACAACCCAAAAGGGGCGAAAGCGTTGGCAAGGACGGCAACACGGCGGCAGGGATGTCCTTGGCGCTGTCATCCGCCTTGGCAACCTGACAGATTTTCAACGAAACGACGGCAGGCGGCATGCAGCACAAACAGTCGCCGCAGCCGTCGGCGCTGCAGGGCACAGAGTTTCCCCTTTCCTCTGCTACCCCTGCTACCTCCGCCGCAGCAAAGGTTGCCAGCACTAAAAGCAACAGTAGGGCGATGTGCTTCCCGCTCCCTTTCGCCATAGACTTTTGCCTCACTTGAGCGTTTGTGAACTTCGTCGTCGTTACCCATTATAGCACGAAAAACATGCTCATCCTCGCCTGCAGGGCAATGATAGAAGTGCCTGACACCATCTGCAGGACGAGCGGCAAAGCCAGTGATGAGGGCGTCGGAGGGTGAGCCACCTTAAGCGACCCACGCTCGCCGCGCTAGCGTGGCATTATTGTATTGCGCTGTAGAAACGACAGCGATTAAAATCGCGATTGCAAGAGAAAGGAGGAGGTCTGAGTGCTGCGGTCAGTGATTTGGGGCAGCCTTGTCGTTGTGTTGGTTATCTCTGTCGCGACCGCGTGGAGTCAACAAGCCGAAACGGAGTTCGTCACGCTGTTTAACGGTAAAGACTTAACGGGTTGGCATGTCATGGGCACACCCGCATGGAAGGTAGAAAACGGTGTCCTCGTTTGCACGGGCGAAGGGGGCGGATGGCTGCGATCGGACAAGCAATACGAAAATTTCGTCCTACGGTTGGAGTTCCGCATCAGCAAAGGTGGCAACAGTGGCATCTTTATCCGCTCGGCGCTGGAGGGTAACCCCGCTTTCACGGGCATGGAGGTGCAAATCCTAGACGATTACGGGCGCTCCCCGACTCCCCACACGACAGGTGCCATCTACGATGCTGTCGCCCCTAGCAAGAACATGTCCAAACCCGCTGGCGAGTGGAACTTCGTGGAAATCATCTGCAGCGGTCCTTGGGTCGTCGTGGCGATGAACGGTGAGGAGATCGTGCGGGTCAACATGGACGAACATCCCAAACTCAAGGGGCGGTTGCGCAGGGGCTACATCGGGTTGCAAAATCACGGCAGCCGTGTGGAGTTCCGCAACATCTCCATCAAGGAACTGAGGTAAGCGACGGAAAAAGTGATCAGTGTGCGCCAGTGAAGGGTGCGCTCAGCGCCTAAAAAACAAATGCGCGAAGGAGGGATGGTCGCATGGCAGAGCAGCACGATGAGCGCAAAGAGGTTTCCCGCCGCGACTTTCTGAAGGCAGCGGCGGGGGCGGTAGCCGTCGGAGCAATGGCAGGGCGCTTTAAGCCCAGCCGCGCCTATGCCTTAGCGGGCAGTCAACGGGTCATTGGTGCCAATGACCGCATCGCTATCGGCGTTATCGGGTGTGGTGGGATGGCACACGCCCATATGCGCACGCTGGTGTCCGCTATTCAGCGCGGTGAGGAGAACGCCGAAATTGTCGCCGTCTGCGATATCTATGACCCACGCAAAGAAAGTGCCCGCCAAACCTGCGAGCGTCAGTGGGAAGGCAAAAGCCAATCGGGGAAAGTGGAGATCTACCACGACTACCGCAAATTACTGGAGCGCAAGGACATTGATGTCGTCTGGATCGCTACGCCCGAACATTGGCACGCCAAGATGGCGATTGACGCGATGAACGCTGGCAAAGACATCTACCTTGAAAAGCCGATGACCCGCTATGTGGACGAAGCCAAAGCCGTTTACGAGATGGCGGTGCGCACCAACCGTGTCGTGCAGGTTGGATCGCAATGGACTTCTGAACCCAAGTGGCGGCAAGCTGGTGAACTTATCCGGCAGGGAAAAATTGGCAAGGTCGTTTGGTCGCAGACGAGTTACTGCCGCAACTCCCGCGAAGGTGAGTGGAACTACGGCATTGACCCCAACGCCAAACCCGGTGTCAACTTAGACTGGGACGCTTTTCTCGGTCCCGCTCCTAAGCGCCCGTGGGACCCTGAACGCTTCTTCCGCTGGCGCAAGTTTTGGGACTACTCAGGCGGCATCGTCACCGACCTGTTCCCGCATGTGTTGCACACGCTCTTTCTGGCGATTGGCGAGGAGTTCCCGACCCGCGTCGTCGCGACGGGCGGCATCTTTGTCCACCATGACCGCGAGGTGCCAGACACCTTCCACATGATGGCGGAATTTCCCAGCGGACATGTAGTCGTTGTGGCTGGCTCAACGGCGAACGAGCGGGGCTTGGAAACCATCGTGCACGGGCACAAAGCCAACATGCTGCTGGGTGGCAATGACATTGTCGTCCAACCCGAGCGCGTCTACGCCGATGAAGTGGAACCGATGCGAGTGACGACGGAAGGGGTACCTGACATCTTGCGAGCACACCACAAAAACTTCCTTGAGTGCGTCCGCGACCGCACCAAGAAACCCAATTGCCCCATTGACCTCGCTTACAAAGTCATGGTCACTGTCGGCTTGGCAGAACTCTCCTACCGTGAAGGGAAGATGAAACTCTTTGACCCACAGCGGATGGAGGTTATCGCGTAGCGCAAACGGGGGCGATGCGCTCCGCATCGCCCCTCTATCCTTTTCAAGCACGCAAAGGGCGTTCCAAAGTTTCGCCGCTGGCACAGTCTTGCTGTAATATCCGACGGCAGCCTCTGGCGATCGGCTGGGAAAAGTGCTCCGAGGCGATGGCGATGGCAGTTGTTTGCCTTGCTGTCTATGCGATGCGGACGCGGTTTGAGTTGGTGCTCGTTGGCGACAGTGAAAAGTTTTTGCGGGCTGCGGGCGAAGAGGCGATCAACGAAATCGTCACCCTTGAACGCTTGCTCACACGCTTTCGCCCCGATAGCGACATCGGGCGCATCAACCGCCTCGCTGCCCATCAACCTATCCGTGTGGATGCGCGCACTTTTCGGTTGCTGCAGCGGGCAAGGCGATTGGCGCAGGAAACGAACGGCGCTTTTGATATCACTGTCGGGACTTGGTGGGAGCGCCAAGCCGATGCGACTACGCTCGTCAGCAGCGAAAACCTTCTACTAGACGAAACGGCGATGACGGTGCAATTGGCACGCGAAGGCGTTCAAATTGATTTGGGCGGTATCGGCAAGGGTTATGCCCTTGAGCGGGCGGCAGCGATTTTGCATGACGCAGGGGTTGAAAACGCTTTGGTGCACGGCGGCACGAGCAGCGTTTTTGCCTTCGGGCGTGACCCCGATGGCGACCTCTGGCGCGTCGCCGTTGCCTATCCCTTCGGCAACGCACCAGCCGCCAAAATCCCTTTGGATGGATGCGGGTTGTCGGTTTCAGCGACCCTTCCCGCCAAAGGGAATCGCACTGTAAACCCTAAAACGGGCGAACCCGTCCAGCACACAGCGCTCGCCGCCGTCGTGCTGCCGTCGCCGACCGAGGCGGAAGCGTGGTCAACGGCGTTGTTAGTGTCAGGCAAGGAAGGTTTGACGCTTTTCCAGCGCCAACGCCCGGAGGGCTTGGCGTTAGTCGTCGGTAGCGACGGACAAATTTGGCAAACGCCAGAGGATGCTGTGAGCAAGTGCACCCGGCTGAATTTGCAGCAGGTGATGGACACTCAAACGACGCGCAGCGTTTAGCGGGAGGTTTTCAGAGAGGTTGAGCGGTTTTTGGTCGCTGAGCATCAAATTCAGCGCGGGGTGCAATCAAGTGCCAAGGGTGACAAAAGGATGCGAACCGTTCAGTTGGTGGCGGCAAGTTGTTGGTTGCTCAGCGTGGCTGCTGCTCAACCCCTTTTCGTGATTGCCGCCAAAGGTCAACCGCAATGTGTCATTGCGCTCCCCGTTGGCGCAAAAGAGCGGTTGATGCCTATCGCTCAAGAGTTGCAACATTGGCTCGGCGAAATTATCGGCAACCTGCCAGCCATTGACACTTTTTCACCTAAAACGAAAAGCATCGTCTTGGGCACAGCGAAGGACTTTCCTCAACAAGCCAAAAAGGAACGGCTCAGCGAATTGGGTAACGAAGGTTTCGTCGTGCGAACGGAAAAACAAAACCTCCGGCTGCTCGCCAACACCGATTTAGGTTTGAGCCACGCCGTCTTCGCCTTCTTGGAAGCCATCGGCTGCCGTTGGTTTTTCCCCGACCCCGTTTGGACGGTTGTGCCAAAACAACCTGACTTGACAGTTCAACTGTATTTGCGTGAACGACCCGCATTCCGCTGGCGTCGCATCTGGTATGGTTGGGGACCGAGAACGCCGAAGTTGCAAGCGGATTATGAAGCGTGGATGAGACGCAACCGCCAGTATGGTGATTTTCCCGTTGATTGTGGACACGCTTATGAGCGATACATCCCGCACCGCGAGTTTGAAAAGCATCCTGAATGGTTCGCCCTCGTCAGTGGGAAGCGGCAGCCAACCCAACTTTGTGTCAGTAACCCTGAAGTGCAGCAAAGGGTTATTGAAGGCGTTTTGAACTTGTTCCGAAAAGACCCAAACCGCATCATGGCTTCCGTTGAGCCAAATGATGGTGGCGGTCATTGCGAATGCGAAAATTGTCAAGCCATCGGTTCAGTCAGCGACCAGGTCTTTTTCTTCGCCAACAAAATTGCTGAAGCGTTGCAAAAGGAGTTCCCCGAAAGGTTTGTTGGGCTTCTCGTCTACGCTTATCACAGTGACCCACCAAAGTTTCGCCTGCTGCCCAATGTCTATGTTGAAATCACAACGGGTTTCCGATACACGAAGTTGACTTTTGACGAACAGGTGAGTGCCTTCAAAAAGTTAGGAGCGACTGTTGGCGTCTACGACTACTTCAGCGTCTACCCTTGGGACTTTGACTTGCCCGGTGCGGCGAAAGCGGGGCGCTTTTACGAACTGGCAAATGCCATCAAGCATTACCATCGGTTGGGCATGGTCAGTTATACAGCGGAGTCATCCTGCAACTGGGGACCGAATGGATTAGGCTACTGGATAGCAGCGAAGTTGATGTGGAACCCGAAACTTGACCCGAAAGCGTTGGTGAAAGATTTCTGTGAGAAAGCGTTTGGGCGTGCTGCCGAACCGATGCGACGGCTCTACGAACGATGGGCAAAAGGCGAACGGTTTTCTGCTCGCACCTTGAAACTGGCGCTGCTGGATTTGCGAGATGCTTACGAGCGAGAAAGTGACCCTCAAGTTCAAAAAAGGTTGAACCGCATCGCAATGTATTTGCATTGGCTCAGGCTTTGGCTTGACTACGACCGAAGCGCCCGATGGAACCAATGGGGCAAGGTCGTAACAGCAACCCCTGACGAAATTTTGCGCCGTGCCCGTGAGGTCATTGTTTTCTCCCGTCGCATCATGGACACAGGGCTCATACACACTTACCCGATGCTTTTCACCGAATGGTTTGACCATCGCTTTGCAGCGTTGAGGAAGTTGGAAGGCGTTGATCTCAAACAAGTGGAAGGGTGGAAACAAGAACGAACCGACATTCCGACCGAGGAAGAAGTTCGGCAATTTTTCCTTGACGATTTGAAGCGATTTGCGGACTTGACAGCAGTTGAGATTGTCGGTCGTCAGTATGGAGGAAGGCTCGTGCCCGTCGCACAAAAGTTGCCGAAAGCAGTGAAGATGTGGGGTGAAGTGAAGCGGTCATCGCTGTTCGTGGAAAGCGGAGTGCACTATTTCGTCGGGAGAAAAGGCGAAAGGTTACGGCTAACTTACACACCTTTTGATGCAGGTCACACCATTGATTGTCGCTGGACTTTAAAGCGGGTAGACAGGCAGGAGCAAATAGTTGCACAAGGGCAAGCGAAAGCGGAAAAGGGAAAACCAGCAACGATTGAGTTAAGCATCCCTGCCGACGGCATCTATGCTTTTGACCCTGGCACAGATTACTGGAAAGCGGCGCAAATAGAGTTTGATGAGCGACCGCTTTCGGTTTGGTGTGGGCGATATGACGAGCCGAACAAACCGAGGCAAATGCCGCTTCGGTTGTGGCTACCGAGAGGCGAACCCCTTTACTTTTTCGTGCCTAAAGGTGTCAAGCATTTCGTCATTGGCATCGTCGCAGGCGGCGACCCTTACACCGATTTGACTGTTGAGACAGCAGATGGAACGGTGATTGTCAAGGAGCGAATCGTTTCGGGCGATCAAATTTCGGTCATCGTAGACGAAGATGTTCGTCAATACGGCGAAATTTCGGAGATGGCAAAGCATGCAATTTTGCCTGCCCACCAAAAATCGGTCACAGTGCCAAAAGGCAAAGACGGACAGATTTGGAGGCTCAGATTGAGTAGCCTAAGATGCATCGTTGAACTTTACGATGTCCTACCTTACTTGGCTCGCCATCCCGCCGAACTGCTCGTCCCAGAAAAGGCACTAAAGTAAGTGTTTGGAGACAGCGGTAAGGTTAGTGCTCTTAAGTTCGGCTTGACAGAAGCCTAACAACCGGTCGTTAACTGCCGTCACCTGCGAGGGATGGCGCTGTATCATGCAGAGGAGGTGAATGACTGATGAAGGCAGCCTTGCTTTTCGCTTTCGTTTTTGCATCCGCCACATTTGCTCAAGAGACGGTCACCAGTCCCGTGCAGATTTACGATACCGTTTACGAGAAAGTTGACCCCGGTCCGCCTTTCACCGAAGCGCCGAGGGCAAAAGAGGATTGGCAGCCACCTAAACCGACCGAAGACGAGATGAGAGCGGGTTTCATCGCTTTCACCAGACATGAGCCTTTTGACATCAAGCGCTTGGAGCCGACCGAGACCTGAGGAGCGATTGACAAAAATTTCAACCTTTGTGGCAAAGGGTCAAAAGACCAACATTTGGTTCGCTCTTTTTGCCCTTGAGCCGCTGAAAAGTTTCTCCGTCTCTGTTCAACCTGAAGGAACTCACAAGGAGCAACCACAAGCAATAAAATCCTCGTCCCGCGTCCCCTGTCCCTCGTCCCCTTCCGTTCAAATCCGCTATATCCACTTTTGGGCTCAAAGGACCGACTGGCGCGGGCGAACTTACTACATCACCCCTGAACTGCTTTTGCCGATGAGTGATGGCAAGGCACTTGTCCCTGCAAAAGGCGGAACTTTGGAGGAGCGTCCCCTTGACATCCCCGAAGGTGAGTGCCGAATGTTTTGGGTTCAAATTTCTGTGCCTGAAAATGCTCAAGCAGGCGAACATTCCTTCACCCTCACTTTTCAAGCAGCCAACAAATCTCCCTTGAAGTTGCCATTGACGGTTCGTGTCTCGCCTTTTCGGCTCCTCAAGCCCCCAGACAAACGATGGCTCCTCTACAGCGACAGTTGGCTGCTAAGCAACTTGCCCGACGATAAGTTGCTTTCAGTGCTCAAAGAAATCGCTGATGCCGGCATTGACGGTTTGACCGAACTTCCTTTCGGAAAACTTGACTTGACAGAGTTGAAGGAAGGCAAAATCGCTTACGATCCTGAACCGCTTTTGCGTTGGCTCAGTTTGATGCGAAAAGCGGGATTGCGCGGACCACACACCATCGGCACTTTCATTGAAGACCAAGCAGCAAAGGCTCTCGGCTTGACTGTTGACCTGAACAAGGAGTGGGACGAGCGACTTGCGGAGGCGATGAGGTTGATCGCAGGGACAGTTGTCAAGACTTTGCGACCCCATCGCTTTGATTGGCTCTTTTACGGCTGGGATGAGCCCGGACCCGAAAACTTGCGTGCAATTCAGCAATACCGATGCTGGCGCGAGGGAGGGGCAAAGACCTATGTGACCTTTTACCAGCGAGGGACTTACGAGGTTGCTGATCGGTGGATGGCGCACCCTTGCTTTTCCGTCGGACTGATTAACCGAAAGGAGACAGCGGAGTGGGCTCGCAAGGAGTGTGACAAGAACGGGCAGAAATTTTTCTGGTATGGGAGTGGCTGTTACCTCGGTCAGGAAGGGAGAATGTTCCCGAACCGATACTTGACAGGATGGCTGTTTTGGAAGACCAAGGCTGATGGTCAAGTTTCTTGGACTTTCATCCGCCCTCACGAAGACCCCTTCAACGATTTTGATGGCTCTAAAGCCAACAGCGTTGAGCCAAAAGACTAGTGCACCGTTTACCCTCAACTTGAGAGCCCCAACAGTTACCGAAGCATTGTCGGCATCATCCCGACAATCCAGTGGGAAGCAATCCGCGAAGGCATCAACGATTACCGCTACGCCTACACCCTTCAAAACTTGGTCGCTTACGCAAGGCAAATTGCGAGCCAGAGAAATACGAAGTTTGCCCGCCAATTGCTTGAACTTGCCGATGAAGCGAAGGCAGTTTTGCAGTTGGTTGAGGAGAGTGTCCCTTGGGGCAACGAAGTTAGGGCGAGAAACTACACAAACAAAGAACTGTAGCAAGTTAGGCTTGTTCTGGCTCGGCAAATTGAGAGATTGGTTTTAGCGTTGGAGGACAAAAGGGTCGCTCAAAGGGAAGCGAGTGAAAGACAAGTTTTCGTCCGAATTCAATTCATGCCACCAGAAAGTGCTGGCTTGACTGCTTCTGCGCCTTTGCCCGTCACCGTCATCCCGAAATTGGAACGGGCACCAAAAATTGACGGCAAATTTAGCGGTGGCGAATGGTTTGACACTTCTGTAGTTGAGCCTTTCCGCAACTACCAGACTGGACAACCGATGCCGATGGAAATTTCAACTAAGGCTTTGGTCGGTTTTGATGAAAAAGCCCTTTACATCGCTTTTCTTTGCGGTGAGCCGAACCCGCAAGGGATGAGAAGGTCGTAGTGGGCAAGGGACAGCGACGGCGTTTGGCAGGACGAGAGCGTTGAAATTTTCATCGCTTCAGAAGAAAACCCGAACCGATATGCTCACATCGTTGTCAACGCTGCCGGTAGCATTTACGATGAACTGGTTTTTGATGTCGGCTGGAACGCCGATGTGCAAGTTGCAACGAAGATAAGTTTTGATTTTTGGACTTGCGAACTTGCGATCCCTTGGTCGTCTCTGCCTTTTGTCAAGTCGCAATCTCCCATTGCGAAATCCCTTCGCATCAACTTCTGCCGCAACCGCCACCAAGTTGACAAAGGTGTGACCCATTGGGCATGGTCGCCGACTTTCGGTTGGTTTCACACGCCTGAAAGGTTTGGCGTCGGGATATTTGAGTCTGGGAAAGTTATCGTCACTCAAGTTCAGTTGCCGAGATATTTTGACGAGAGCAAAATGGTTGTGAAATTGCGCAACAAGAGCGCCGAATTGAAGAAGGTGAAGGTTGCCGGGCAGGAAGTGGTTTTGCAACCCGAAAGCGAAAGTCAAGTTCAGTTGATCGTCTCTACCTCAGTCGGTGAACATCGCAGGCGGATTGAATTGAGTTGGGACAACGAAGTGAGAAGTTTTGAGGTCGCTTACGCCATCCCCGAACCTTTGCGGTTGGTTTCACCGATCGTCTTGGCGAACGAACGAGGCGAAGCGGTTTTACCCCTTGTCATCAACATGTCATCAGAGTTGCTGCGAAAAAGCGCGCTCGTCGTTGAAGTGAATAGCAAACGAATTCGCCTCCCATTGACATCAGCACCGCTGCAATTTCGCTGCCCGTTGAAAAGTTCGCTGGCGTCTGTTCGCCTTTGGCTTGACAATGTGCCAGAATGGACAGTAACCGCAAAACTGTTTTCGCCGAGGTAACGCTTTCTTTGCTTTGACAGGAGGTGGCAGCATGCTTTGTCACGGAGTTCTGTGGTTGACAAGTTTGATTGCTCCTGCGTTGACCTTTACCCTCATTTTTGCCCTTTTGGCTCAGCCCCAATGGGGTGAAAAGGCTTTCAACAAATCCTTTGGTCGGCATGTCAATCGCACTGCCCTTTGGGAGCGGGGTAGGGACATCCTCTTTGGCTTCCGCAACATGTATCAGTTCCATGTCCTCTATGACCCCGACGACAAAACCTACCCTTTTAAGGCTTGGTTCTTCGGTTGGGCAGTTGAAGACTGCAACCGCCATATTGAAGGCTTTACAGGCTGCGATGCTATTTTTGCTGCCAGAAGCAAGCATCTTGAGCAGGGTTGGGAAGTTTATGCGGGCGATGGAAAATGGGACAAAACAATGAACCCGAAATTGTGGCGACCTGTTTTTGCACCTCAAAATTTCTACTTTGACGAATGGCACAACGGTGACCCTTCCGTCGTGAAGGTCGGCAAACGCTTCTTCATGGCTTACAGTTCCACAGGGCACAACAAAGACAGAAAGCCATATGGTCATCCCGAAGACAAAGATGGCAGTTTCCTTTGCATCATGGGTGCTATCTCCGACGACGAAATTCACTGGCAGCGTTCAAGTGAGCCGATTTTAGCGAACCCAAACGACTACGGCGCTCCGACGGTGCCGCAAGGTGACAGCCACCCTTATGGCTCTTATCATCGTCCGTCTTTGCTTTACGAAGACGGCAAGTTTAAGATGTGGTTTGACTATTGGCATCCAAAGTTTGGCGTTTGCATGGGCTACGCCGGAAACAGCGGCGACTTTTTGAACCCGAAAGATTGGCGCATTGTTCGTGCGGGCGATAAACCCTGCCTGCCGAATTTTCCTAATCCCGATGTCGTGAAAGTTGGTGATGTCTATTTCGCCTTCGCTGACCCAAGTGGTTATGCGCCTCATCCTTGGGTGGGACGCAAAATCGTGGAAGCAGTTTCGCTAAACGGATTGGACTGGATTGTTTTGGGTTATGTTGACCCAGACCCCGATGTCCCAGCCACACATGTGCCCGAAGCCTTTGTCTGGCGGGAAGGAAAAACGACTTGGCTCTATGTGTTTTACTCCTGTCAAGTTGGTGGCGAGCCTTACGATTTCCGCTACAATCGTATCAGGTTCATGCGCCGTCAAGTCACAAAGGACGAGTTGCAGATTTATCGGACACTGGGGAAGATTGAGCGGTAGGCAATTGTGATGGCTGAAGGGAGTGAGGTAACGCATGAGCCGACGACCTAACCTTCTTTTCATTTTCGCCGACCAAATGAGAGGCATGGACATGGGTTGTGTCGGGAACAAAGATGTGATAACGCCCAATTTAGATCGGCTCGCGGAAGAAGGAACGCTTTTCATTCGCGCCTACGCTAATGTCCCAGTCTGCACTCCCAGCCGAGCGATGCTCTTGACAGGAAAATATCCGTTCAAAACAAGAGTGGTGGCAAACGATTTGCCCCTTCCAGAAAATGAGCGCACCATCGGCGAAATTTTGCGGGATGCAGGTTACCGAACGGGTTACATCGGCAAGTGGCATTTAGACGGTGTGCCCCGTGACCGATTTACGCCTCCCGGTCCGCGTCGGCACGGATTTGAGTTTTGGGCAGCGTGGAACTGTGCCCACGACTACTTCAACGGTCGGATTTACCGCGATACGCCTGAACCCATTTCGCTCCCTGGCTATGAGCCGGTCGCTCAAACCGACATAGCGCTGGAATTTCTGAGCCAGCAGGATGAGCGTCCCTTCGCCCTGTTTCTCTCTTTCGGTCCACCCCACGACCCATACTGGCAAGTGCCTGAAAACTACCAACGCCTTTACGATCCTGAACGGTTGACTTTGCGCCCCAATGTGAAAGAGCCTATCAGCCCACGAGTTCCTTTGCATCCCAAAGACCGAGAAATGCGACGAGCCATCGCAAACTACTACGCTCACATCACCGCTTTGGACGAGCAAGTTGGACGACTTTTGCGGGCGTTGGACGAAATAAAATCGCTGAACGAAACGAAATTGTCCGAGAACACCATCGTCGTTTTCACCTCCGATCACGGGGACATGCTTTGGTCGCAAGGGATGTTGAAGAAGCAACAGCCTTACGAGGAATCCATTAACATTCCGCTGATTGTTCGCTGGCCGGGAAGGATTCCTAAAGGTCGGGTGAGCGAGCAACTTGTCGGCATCGTGGATTTGGCTCCGACTTTGCTGGCGTTGATGGGGCTTCTTGTTCCCGAGGATATGGATGGGACAGACCTTTCCGCTCACTTCTTGGGCGAAAGGGCATCGGAGAACGCTTCGGTCTTCCTGATGGATTTGGTGACGGCTGACGAAGCGTTCGTTCAAGGCTTGAGGGAGTGGCGGGGAATTCGCACCGCCCGATACACTTACGCCCGCTTTGTGGACGGTGAGGAATGGCTGCTTTACGATAACCTCAACGACCCTTACCAACTGCGCAACCTCGTTCACGACCCTTCCTTCGCTTCTGTCAAGGCATCTTTGGAAGCGGAGTTGAGACGGTCGATGCAACGGGTCGGCGATGAAGGTTTGAGTTGGCGAGAACTCATCAAGCGCCTTGACTTGGTGGAACTTTGGAACGAAAGGGAGAAAGCATTGAACCCTTCAAACCCGAGAACAATTGAAAACGAATGAAGGTTAATCGGAGGGCTGCTCTCCTGAGCAGCCGAAAAAAGAAAAGCGGCGCGTCAGGAGACGTGCCCTCCGAAAGGTGCCGAAAAAGGAAGAATTGGCTCATCAAGAGAAATTCAGTTCACTGGAGGGTCATGCTCCTGCACGACCGATAGTTCCATTTGGCTCACGAGGATGTTCGCCTTCTCCCCAAAATTTTTCTCCAATGCGTTGCGACTAAAGCCGTTCTCGCCAGAGGCTCAGCAATTTGCGTTGTATCGTGGAACTCTACGATGTGTCGCCTTACTTGGTGTGTTGTCCCGCCGAACTTGCTCGTCCCTGAAGGGGCATTCACTCATTGAACGGGTGTGGCAAAGTAAAACCAACGATGCCAAGCGTCGTCTTTTTGTCGGCATCAACAACCCACGACAACCAAAGGAGGCAAAGGACGCATGGCGCAAGAGTTGACCCGACGGGAATTTTTGCGGGTGACAGCGTTAACGGGGTTGCTGACCGCTGTCGCCGGACGCACGACTGTGAAAGCGCAGGGCGTAGTCAACTGTGCTGTCATCGGCACGGGCGAATATGGGCGCAACTTGCTGAGTTACCTCATCAAAGTGCCGACGGCGAAGGTCGTCGCTCTGTGTGACATTTACGAACCCCACCTAAAAAAGGCGCTGGACATCGTAGGGCAACCCGTCGCCACCTACGACGACTATCGTAAGGTGCTGGACGACAAAGAGGTGCATGCCGTCATCATCGCCACGCCGCCCCACACGCATAAGCCAATTGCCCTTGATGCCTTGCAGGCAGGCAAGCATGTGTGGTGCGAAGTTCCGCTGGCACTGACGATAGACGACGCCCGCACCATCGCCAAAGCCGCGACACAAACCGGACTCGTTTTCCAAGCGGGGTTGCAGCGCCGCTACAATCCAGCCTACGAGCACGCCGTCAAGTTCATGCGGACGGGTGCCATCGGCAGACCGACCTTGACTCAGGCCCAATGGCACCAGAAAACGAGTTGGCGTCGTCCCATCCGCGACGAGAAATGGGAGCGCCAACTCAACTGGAAACTTTACCGCGACACTTCGGGCGGGCTGTTCACGGAAGTGGCGCTGCACCAATTTGACACGGCGCGGTGGTTCCTGAGGGCATTGCCCACTGCCGTTGCGGCGTGGGGCAGCACCGTGCTGTGGCAGGACGGGCGTGAAGTGCCCGACACAATCCAATGCGTCTTGGAGTTTCCCGACGGCGTGCGGATGACTTACCACGCAACGCTGACCAACTCCTATCAGGGTGCGTTTGACCTGTTTGCGGGCGAATTCGGGACGATTTACCTGTCCGGTTTTTACGGCGTGTTGTTCAAGGAAGCCGATGCACCCAGTTTGGGCTGGGAAGTTTACGCTAAGCGCGAACGCATCGCACAGAGCGAAGGCTTTTTGCTCGTCGCCAACGCCACCAAATTGATTGAGCAGGGCAAGTTGCCCGGCGAGGAAGGGTTTAAGCCTGCGTTGGAAGACCATGAGGAGTTTGCAGCGCTGAGCCGGTTCGTGGCTGCCATCGCGGAGGGTAAAAAACCTGCCGTGAGTGCTGCCGAAGGGTTTGAGGCGACGGTCGTGGCACTCAAAGCCGTTGAAGCGTGGCGCACGGGCACATCCCAAACCATCAAAGCGACCGAGTTGCAGTTGGGGTGATTTGCCGTCCCGTAGGGGCGCAAACAGGCTATGCACTTACAGCCAGCGTTCCAACTTGCGACGCAATTGCTCGCGGGCACGGGCGAGGCGGCTTTTGACTGTACCGATAGGCACTTTTAGGATTTTGGCGATGTCGGCGATGTCCAGCCCTTCAAAGTAGTGCAGGGTCACGACTTCGCGAAACGCCAACGGTAACTCGGCGACGGCGCGGCGCACCAGCCGCGCCAATTCGCGCTGTATGACCGCTTCTTCAATGTCCACGCTTTCGTCAGGCAGTTGCCATTCCCCCTCGTCTTCTACACCTTCGGTTTCTACTGGCTCATCCAACGATTCGGTCGCTGGCTCCGGTTTGCGCAAACGGGAGCGGCACAAGTTAACAGTGATGGTCAGCAACCAATTGCGGAAGGCTTCGGGCGCCGTCAATTTGGGCAGTTGCTCCCACGCCCGCAAAAAAGCGTCCTGCGTCACATCGGCGGCATCGTCGGGGTCGTTCAGAATTTGCAACGCCGTGTTGTAAACCGTCCCGTGAAAGAGGCGGAACAACTCTTCAAACGCGCTTTTGTCGCCCTTTTGAGCTGCCAGCACCCATTCGCGCACGGGTTTACGGTCTGCCACTACGGTTACCCTCCATGTCGCAACGAGACAACAGGGTAATTGCCGTCCAAAATTGTGCGGTAAGGGCGATCGGACGGTCGTTCCTCCCAGAATGTTTGTCTTAGGATGCGCTGCCAAGTCGCACTGCAACGGTGTAAGCGCTAAAATGCGAAAGCGTATCGGATTCATCAACGGTAGGGGGGTTCGCGGTGCGGATGCAACGGTTTGGCGTTGCGGTCATGACTTTGCTGACGGGCGGAGGGATGCTGATGACGGGACAGCCAACGACAAAAGAGCGGTGGCAGCCAGGGCAGTTGAGCCTTGCGACGCTCGGAAGCCCGTTTCGGTTTGCCGAGGAAGGGGATAGAGCCGTTCGCCTGCTTTGGCGCGAAAAGCCGTTGTGGCAATACAACTATGGCGTCGCCGCACCGCCGGGTGCGCCTCCCATTCACGCCACCAGTGGTTTTCTGCATCCTGTCTGGAGCCTTGCGGGCGCTATCGTGACCGATTGGGGTCCGCCTGACCACTTTCACCATCGGGGCATTTTCTTTGCGTGGGCGAAAACGCGCTGGGGTGACTTGCAACCCGACTTCTGGAACCTCCACGCCAACACGGGACGCACCCGCTTTGACGCCTTTGAGCGACTGGAACTGTATCCCGACCGCGCCGTCATGGTCGTCCGCCACCTTTGGGAAGCGCACCGAGACGGTGCGTGGTTGCCCGTCGTGCGAGAGCGTTGGACGCTCACGACTTTCGCGCCACCGAGCGCCGACGCCTCCTTTTGGCTCTTTGACTTGACGACGGAACTCGTCAACACCACCGAGATGCCGTTGGTGGTGGAAGAGTATCGCTACGGCGGTTTGGGGTGTCGGGGCAACGGCGTTTGGCTTGATGCGGCGCGATACGAGGTGCTCAACGCCAACGGCAACGACCGCACGACAGCGGACAACGTGCCGACCCGTTGGGTGCTGATGGGCGGACGCGTGGATGGGCAATGGGCAGGCATCACACAAATGGACCATCCCCGCAACCTGCATTTTCCCAATGCGCCCCGCTTGACGCCCAATGTGCCTTTCGTCGGGTTCGCCCCGCCGCGCAAAGGTGCATTCACGATGCAACCGCATCAACCGCTGGTCTTCCACTACCGCTTCGTCGTCCACAGCGTCAAACCGACGCCGCAGCAACTGGACGCATTGTGGGAGCAATTTGCCAAGTGAGCGCAGCGCCTTCGTGGGCGCCAAAGTTGGCAAGACGACGCACCACGCACTCGGAACCCTTTGGGGGGTTGAGGGACGGTGGAGCGCAAAGCAGCACCGACACGGTGGTATGACGGGTTGACAGGCTATCATTGGCTTGTGCTCACCGTGGCGTCGCTGGGTTGGGCGTTTGACACGATGGACCAGTGGATTTATGTGCTGGCGCGCCAACCCGCATTGATGGAGTTGCTGAAAGCCAACCCTGAAGACCCACACCTTGCCCGCTACGGAGGCATCGTGCAATCGGTGTTCATCTTCGGTTGGGCGACAGGGGGCGTGCTGTTCGGTATGCTCGGCGACCGCTGGGGGCGAACCCGCACGATGATGGCAACCGTGCTGCTTTATGCGGGGTTCACTGGGCTTTCGGGGTTAACGCAAACTTGGTGGCAATTTGCCCTTTGTCGCTTTTTTACAGGCTTGGGCGTCGGCGGTGAATTTGCGGCGGGCGCAGCCCTCGTCGCGGAAGTGTTTCCCGCTCATGCCCGTCCCGCTGCCTTGGGCATCATGCAAGCCGCATCGGCACTGGGCAACATAACGGCGGGGTTGCTCAACCGCACTATCGGCGCTTCACCCGAATGGGGTTGGCGATGGATGTTTGCCTTCGGGACACTACCAGCGTTACTGGTGTTCGTCATCCGCTTGTTTGTGCGGGAGCCTGAGCGCTGGGAACGCGCCCGCGACGAAGCTGCCATCGGCAGGACGCAACTGGGCAACATCGCCGAAATGTTTGCCTATCCCGTGTGGCGACGGCACGCCCTTGTCGGCGTCAGTTTGGCAGCGGTCGGCGTTATCGGGTTTTGGGGCATCGGCACTTGGTCACCCGACTTGCTGCGGTCAGTGCTCAACCCCTCCAACGACCCTGCGTTGCGCCGCAGCGTGGAACGCGCCGTCGGCGACGCCATCATGGCACAAAACGCGGGGGCGTTCTTTGGCATCTTGGCGTGGACATGGTTGTCCGAGCGCATCGGGCGCCGCAACGCCTTTGCTGTCGCCTTTCTGTGCTGCTTCATCGTCGTGCCGCTGACCTTTTTCGCCACGCACTCGTTCGCTCATGCCCTTGTGTTGTTTCCGCTGATGGGCTTTTTCACGACGAGTTTGTTTGGCGGTTACGCCGTCTATTTCCCCGAACTCTTTCCGACACGCTTGCGGGCGACGGGCACGGGTTTCTGTTACAATGTTGCCCGCTACCTCGCCATCATCGGCCCTTACACTTTCGGACAATTGCGGGCGCATTTGGGCATTCGCGAGGCAGGCGCTGCGATGTCTACCATTTTTCTGCTGGGCTTAGCCGTTTTGCCTTTCGCCCCCGAAACGAAGGGCAAACCGCTGCCCGAATGAGGTCACCAATTCATCGGGTAGACACGGAAGTTGGGCACAAGGCAACCGACAAGCGTCCATAACCCGCCGTGGGCGAAATCGCCCAAAATCAGCCCGACGAAAAAGGGCACCAGCGCCCGGTAAGTCGCCCCGCCAAAGTAACGCAACACCAGCCCTTTAACCGCCCACGCAATCATAAACGGCAACCAGACGCGGTCCATCGTGTGGGTGTTGGCGACGGCGTAACCGAATGGGTGCAGCGGTAGCGTGAGCCAATGCGCCCGCAGCGCCGTCAACCCCACCGTGACCGCAAAACCGGCGCCGATGGCGACCCATTCGCGGGCATCCGCCCGCAAGGGCTGCCGCAAGTAACCCTCCAACTCATTAAACGGTTGCCGCCCCATGGACACGCGCCACGCATCGGCTTTCGCCGCCGCGCCGAGGCGGTAAAGCAGTTTGACGGCGCTGACGAAGGCAAAAGGCGCTGCCACCGCTGAACCGATGACCAAGGCGCCGACGAGCCGGTGCAGCGGCAAATTGAGCGTGCGGGCAAATTTGATGGCGTCCAACTGGTGGGGCATCGGCAAGCAACGCAAGTCAAAGGTCGTGATGTTGCGCAAAAACGCCATGACCGTTAACTCACGGGGCTTCAACGCTGCCGTCCCAAAAGCCGTCGTCACCAGCGTGTTGGGGTCAACGCGCGGACCAAACAGCCACGCGTTGCCGACTTCTGCCCGCAACCGCGTCGCCGCCGCCATATAAAGCAGCGAAAGCACCAGCAACACGGCAGCGGTGATAGGACGCATCCCCGCAACGACGGCCAATGCTAACATCATCCCAAACCCGATGAGAAACCCCCAAAGCGCCATGCGGGGTGCAATCGTTTCGCCGTTCGCCCTTGTAGACCGCAATTCGGCGAGCAACTGTTTGCGCCCCGACCACAGACTCAACAACGCAATGGCAAGGAACGCCCCAGCGCCTTGATGCTCTGTGTAAGGCATGACGGTGAACCCGCCCCGCCCGATGGCGTCCCATCCCAACGCTGCCGTGACGATGCGCTCCAATTTGACCAGCAGGTAAAACAGCCAACAACTCAGCGTCATCTCCGTGCTGAGCAGGTAACCGATGCCGATGACGAAAGGGTAGAACGCCGCAGGCGTCCAACCGATGGCATTGAACGGGCGTTCCGTAAAGGCGTCCGCAAGGTTCAACCGCTCGCCGCGCACATCCAGCAAGGGCAATATCGGCAAGTTGCGGGCAAGGGTGTTCCAAGTGCCGATGCCGAAAGCGATAGCAAATCCCAACCAAAAACTTTTTGACCGCCACAGCGCTGATTGCGGTTGCGTGACCAACAAGGGCACTTGCGCTGTCGGAAACGCCAACCGCTCCCGTTCAATCCATTGCCGCCACAGCAGCAGAACGAGGCAAAGGGTCGTGACCATCACGACGAACAAAAACCCGCTCCAAAGGACAGACGGCACCACCCACGCACCCCACGGCACGCGGTCGCTGCCCGTGTAAAAGGCGATGACAGCAGCGCGGTCGTGCGGGATGAACCACGACGGGATGTGGGGTAGGATGAGTTCGTGCCAGTTGTTTTCAGGTGTGGCGTAGTAAATCGGCGCCGTCAATGCGGGCACGAGGAAATGCACACCGCCTGACGAGGCGATGCCCGTCGTCGCTGCCGTGAGGGCGTAAACGGTCAGCAATTCGCCTTGTGTCAGCGCCCACGCGCTGTTGAGGCGGGCGACGACACCGTTGAGGAGGGTCAGCACCATCAAAGTGAAAAACGCCGCGACAGGTAGCGCCGTGTTCGCCAACGCGGTATGTCCCATCGTCCCGCCCAACCGAAACTCGGCGTGGTGAATCCACCAAATCAACGCGGGCACTAGCAGCAACCCCAACACAACTGCCCGCCCCGTGACCTGTTGTTGCGCGCGGGTAGGTAGAGCCGCAACGGTCGCCGTCAAGCACCTTCACCCCTTTGCCGACACGGTCTTGAACCATCGCCTAGTGTGGCACAACAGGGATAGGGCAGGATAGGGCAAATGGTTAAGCCGCCCTTTCGCGGGTGCACTGGGATGTTCGCGTCGGCTTCGCTGCCCCCGACGGGTCGCATCCGCTATCTTTTTTGTGGTCAACACCGTCGGGCAAACCTACGGGAGTGAACGGTGATGGGAGAAGCGTTTGGGCGTTGGGTCTTAGCGGCACTCCTATTGGCTGTCGCGTCCATCGGCGCGGCGCAAACGCCGTTGGCGCTTATCGTGGTGCGCGATGCGCCGCCACATGGCGTCGTAATGGCGCAGGTGGATTTGAGCCCCATCGTGCGGTTGCACCGCCTTCAGCGCTTTGTGCCCACGCACCTGCACGCGACACTGCCCAACGGGCATTCGGTACCTCTGCAATTCATCTCCGCAGACGGTGCCAAGGGTATGCTGCTGTTGCAGCTACCCAAAGGGGGCGATTGGCAAATTGCGTTGTATTATGCACCGACTGCATCTCCCAAACCCAACCGCTGGGATGGCACTGTCGTCACCGCACATTACGCGGTCACACACGATGCGCCCCATATGGGCGGATTGCCTTTACGCATCCAGTTTCCTGCGACGGGCAAAAATTTCTCCACCTTCGTTTGGAACGACCGAGTTCACCATCGCCAACTGGGCAGTTTCCATTTGCGCAACGACCCAAAACCGCAAGTGCAACTTGTCTCCGATGGCGAAATTGCGACGGTCGTTCGGGTAAGAGCGAAATATTCTCAAGGCGATGGGGAACAACCCTCGTCACAACCTGAAGCGGTTTACGATTGGTTTTACTTCCGAAACCTGCCGTTGATTTTTGTGACCGCAAAAGTGCAGCAGCGTGAGCCTTTCGCTTGGAACGAATTGCATTTTTTGGAATTGAACTTCCCCGATGAAAGTTTCCGCGAATGGGCTGGCGGCGAACCGATTCGGCAAGGTAAGTTTGAAGCGTCCCAGAAAAGTTTCGGCTTCAACGATTGGGGTGCACTCATTGACGGGCGAAATGTCATCGCTGTTTTGAGAAGTGGACAAGCACTTTTCCACGACGGGCGCAGCGGCTATGGGACTTACTTGCACGCTCACGGTGACGCTGCATGGCAAGGATGGCAAGGCACGGAACGAACCTTTTCAGCATGGCTGCTTGTCGGCTCTTTTGATGAACCAATCGCCACCGTTCGTTCCATGCTCAATCAGTTGCCAACGGATGCGCAAGTCATCGTCACACTGCCCGAAGTTCGCAATGCAATTGTCAAGGCAAAAGGTTGGTATCGTGCCCTTGCCGAAAAGTTGGAAGCGCAAGGAAGGTTTAAGGAAGCATTGCAATTTGCGAGGGGTAAAGTGCCTGTCAACTGGCTTCTTAAAACTGCTGGTGATTTGGGAATCGCTTTGCAACGCACTGCCGATGGCGTTCGGTTGGAGAGTTTGTTTGACAGAAAGTCAAACCGTGAACTGTTGGCAGCACAATCGTTGCCGTTGTTCACCATCACACTTCGGCATGTGCCTGACAAGCGGGAGACACAACTAACTGCTGAAAGCGGTTGGCAACAAGTTGCAGTGAAGGAAACTGGCGATGGCATCTCGTTACATTGGCGACGACCGAAAGACCCATCGTTAGCGGGCATTGAAGTGACTTTGCGCGCCACCGTGATTGAGGCTGCAAGTGCCCTCCATTGGTCATTGAGCATTGGTCATTCACCACCAAATTGGAGCATCCTGCGCGTTTTCTTCCCGCAAATTGCTATCGCCGATTTGGGCGAAAATGCTGAGGTCTTCTTCCCACGCGGTCCAGGCGAAGTTCAGCGCAATTTGTGGAAGCGAGCGTTCAATTTCCGAAGTTTGTATCCCAACGGTTGGTGCACGATGCAGTTTTTGGCAGCGTGTGATGGGACGGGGGACGCGAGACGAGGGACGGGAATTTATGTCGGTGTGCATGACCCGTATGGAAGTGCGAAAGAGATTGTGGTGAAAAGTGAGCCTGAAGCGAAGCGAGTCATCTTCGCGTTTGAGCACCCTGTTCCAAATATGGGCGTCGGAGGCAACGGGTTTCAGCAAGCAGGCAAAGTCGTCTGGCAGTTGTTGCGCGGCGATTGGTTTGATGCGGCGATGATCTACCGAAATTGGGTGCGAAAGGAAGCGAAATGGTTTCCGAAACTTGGTAAGGATGGACGAACCGACACGCCGCAATGGATGAAGGAACTTTGCGTTTGGGCTTTAGGTGGTGGAGCACCCAAAGATTGCGTGCCTATTGTCAAGGAGTTCGCTAAGTTCATGGGCGTGCCCGTCGGCTTCCACTGGTATAACTGGCATCAAATTCCCTTTGACAACGACTACCCGCACTATTTCCCGACGAAAGAAGGCTTCGCTGAAGGAGTTCGCGAGTTGCAACAAGCAGGCGTTTTCGTCATGCCATACATCAACGGGCGACTTTGGGATACTCGCGACAAAGGCATGGACGACTGGCAGTTCAGCAAAGTTGCATTGCCAGCAGCAGCGAAGCGAGAAGATGGCTTACCCTACACCGAAAGTTACGGCAGCAAAGAGATAGACGGAAGCGATGTCAAGTTAGCACCAATGTGCCCGACAACAAAGTTGTGGCAAGACAAAGTGCGCGAAATCGTTTTGAGGCTGTTCAACGAGTTCAAGGTCAGTGCAGTTTACATTGACCAAGTGGCTGCTGCTTCACCTGCGTTGTGTTTTGACAAAACTCACGGTCATCCCCTTGGCGGAGGCTCGTGGTGGAACGAGGGCTACTGGCGAATGCTGGACGCAATTCGCAGGGAGATGCCGAAGGACCGAATGTTGACGACGGAGTGCAATGCTGAACCATTTGTGAAATGGTTTGACGGATACTTGACATGGCATTGGCAGCACAACGGTCAAGTCCCCGCTTTTCCTGCAGTTTACGGTGGCGCAATCCAAATGTTTGGGAGAGCCTATCGTGGTGGTCCAACAAAAGATTTGGCGCTGCGGATGAAGGCTGGGCAGCAACTTGTTTTCGGCGAACAAATAGGTTGGATTGACCCAAACATCGTTCGGGAAAAGGAGAACGCAGAATTTTTGCGACAAATTGTCAAGTTGCGTTGGCATTTGCGACGATACTTTTACGCGGGTGAAATGGCACGACCGCCCAAACTTATCGGCGACATCCCGAAAGTCCGAGCCGATTGGCAATGGGCAGGTGAATGGTGGGTTGAAACCGATGCAGTTTTGACGGGCGCATGGAAGTTGCCTCAGGAAAACAAACTCGTTTTGTTGTTCGTGAATGTCAGCGACCAACCCGTGACAGCGACCGTCGCTTTTAACGGACACGGCTACGGTCTTCGCCAGCCCCAAATCGCCGTCACTTCTGTGACGGCGGATGGCAAAGGCTCGCCCCAAATGCACCCTTCCATCTTCCGCCGTCTTCTGACTTTGCCGCCCAAGACGGCGCTGGCGTGGGAAATCGTCGCACCGTGAATCAGCGCTCACAGAAACCAACGGGCGACGGAGGGCAGCCAGCAGTATTTATCGGTGCGGTCATCAATCCAAGCGAGGCGGGAGGCGTTGATGGACAACAAGCAACCGTGCTCAGCGTCCCAAGCAAAATCGTCCCAACAGCGCACTAACAGGTGGCGAGCAAAAGGCAACGAGCGGTCAGTGCTGAGTGGGCGCAAAGTGGCAACGACTTCAGCGAGCGCGTCGGGAAAGCCGCTGAGGTGGCGCAAATAGTTGCGCATCGGCTTGTTCAGAGCGGGCACGAGGTCAAAAGGTTGTGGTTTCCCTGTCAGTTGGCTGACGGCTTCGTTGTAAAGCCATACGATGACGCCACCGACAACCCGTTGGGCATCAGAAAACGGTTTACGGGACACATCCACTATGACGATGCGCTTTTTGTCGGCGAGGGCAAGGTGACACCAGTGCAAAGCGGCGGCGGGTTTCAGCGCCCGCTGCAATTTATGCCCCCATGCGGAGCACAAACGCTCATAGCGGACTTCTATGCTCGCTTGACGCAGACGGTGCTCAATGGCAGCGACATACGGCGCACCACTGCGGGCATTGCCCAAAACGATGTCGGGGCGCAGTTGCAACAAGAGTGCCAAGAGTTGACGACACTCACGCATGAAGCGAGGCAAGACGACAAGAGGCAACGATTGCCAGCGGCGTTTAAGGCGGGCAATCTCTTTTCGTGGGGCAATGAGCCATCGCCTCAAACGCCGTAGCCACCACGCTGTCGGCAACGGGCATGACGATTGAATGGGCGAGGGCGGTCGTGCCATCGGCAAACACCTGACGGATTTTGCCACGCTAATGTGTTTCACCGTTGGCGCAACTTTAAAGAGCGGAGAAACAAAAAGTTCAACAGCCGTCGGCGACAACCCCCCGCTGCAGTCTCTAGGTGGTGCGAAAAATTAGAGGGGCGCAGCGATCTGCGCCCCTAGAGGGTCAAGTTCGCCTCTCAAAGCGCCGCCTTTGACGCCTTAGCGCGGTTAGCGCTTTACCACTCTTCTTCGCTTTCAGAGTGCGGTGGCGTTTCCTTCTTCTTTTCGGGGATTTCCACGACCGCTGCTTCCGTCGTCAGGATGAGGGTGGCGATAGACGCGGCGTTCTCCAGCGCGATGCGGACGACCTTCACCGGGTCAATGATGCCCAACTCAAGCATGTCACCGTAACGGTCCTCAAGGGCATCGTAGCCATGCGCTTCAGGGAGCGACTTGACCTTTTCCACGACGACGGAGCCGTCCAAGCCGGCGTTTTCAGCGATTTGCCGCAGTGGCTCTTCAAGAGCGCGCTTGACGACTTGCACGCCCAACTTTTCGTCCCCTTCCAGTTGCTGCTCTAACTCTTCAAGGGCAGGGATACATCGCAGCAAAGCGACACCACCGCCGGGGACGATACCTTCTTCTGCGGCGGCTTTGGCGGCGTTGATGGCGTCTTCAAAGCGATACTTGCGCTCCTTCATGTCGCTTTCGGTCGGTGCCCCGACCTCAATGACGGCGACACCTCCGGATAACTTCGCCAACCGCTCTTGCAGCTTCTCTCGGTCGTATTCGCTGGTCGTTTTCTCCAGTTCGCGTTTGATTTGCTCAATGCGCCCTTGGATGGCTTCCTTGCTGCCGGCCCCTTCCACGATGGTCGTTTCTTCCTTACGGACGATGACCTTGCGGGCCCGCCCCAACATGTCCAGCGTCACATTTTCCAACTTGATGCCCATGTCCTCGGTGATGAAGGTACCGCCAGTCAGGATAGCGATGTCCTGCATCATCGCCTTGCGCCGGTCGCCGTAGCCGGGCGCTTTCACAGCGCAGCACTGCAACACGCCTCGCATCTTGTTGACGACCAAAGTCGCTAACGCCTCGCCTTCCACTTCTTCGCAGATGACCAACAGCGGTTTGCCTGTGCGGGCGACTTGTTCCATGATGGGGATAAGGTCGCGGGCGTTGCTGATTTTCTTCTCGTAGAGCAAGATGAAGGGCTCTTCCAGCACACACTCCATATTTTCGGGGTCGGTGATGAAGTAAGGGCTCAGGTAACCGCGATCAAATTCCATGCCTTCCACGATGTCCACGGTCGTCTGCGATCCCTTGCCCTCTTCAACGGTGATGACACCGTCCTTGCCGACTTTCGCCATTGCTTCGGCGACAATTTCCCCGATTTCGGGGTCATTGCCTGAAATCGTTGCGACATGGCGGATGTCATCGTTGCTTTTCACTTCCCGCTTGAGTTCCTTGAGGCGCTCAATGCAGCGGTCAACGGCTTTCTCGATGCCGCGCTTGAGCAGCACCGGGTTAACCCCAGCGGCGACCAACTTGAGGCTCTCTTGCAGGATAGCATGAGCCAGCACAACAGCCGTTGTCGTCCCGTCACCCGCCAAGTCGTTGGTCTTGCTAGCGATTTCCTTGAGGAGTTGGGCGCCCATGTCTTCATCGCGGTCTTCCAACTCAATTTCTTTGGCGACCGTCACGCCGTCTTTGGTGACGATGGGTGAACCCCATTTGCGTTCAAGGATGACATTGCGCCCGCGTGGACCGAGCGTCACCCGCACGGCTTCAGCGACGACGGACGCCCCGCGCATCAACGCTTCCCGTGCCTGTTCGCTGAACAGCAGGGTCTTCTTTGCCATCGCACAACACCTCCTTACCTCAACATCGTCGTCGCGATCGCATATTCGGTGAACGAGCTCAATTGGGAAGTCGCTCAAAATTTTAGCACTCCATCGCTGAGAGTGCTACATAGCTGCTCGCTTGTAAGTTCACCGCGCCGATCGGGGCAAACCGCCGCCCACAAGCAGGATTTCGGGCACGGGATCGCGGAGGGTGCGGGTTTTGACCGGCTGACGGCGCACCTCGCGACCGTTCTCACAAACGACTTCCCAAACGACCTCCCGCAGACCTTCGCGCCCTCGCTGTTTGGTGACTATGGTGCCCCCTGTCAAATGGGGGACGAGTTGGCGCTTTACTTCGTAGGGGATCGGTTCGTGCGTCACCTGTTGATGCACACTTATGACCGTCACTAACGGCTTACCGACCTTCACCAACAACTGGTCACCGATCCTGATGCGGTTTAGGTCACGGTCGGGGTTTAAGCGATGCAGTTCTTCCAGTGTTACGCCGTAGCGGCGGGCGATATGGGAGGCGAACTCACCGGCTCTCACAGTGTGATAGACAGGGGGTTCCGAGCCTTGCACCAATCGCCGCGCAGCCTTTTCTGGATCTGGCACAACGAGATCGGGTGCGATGGGGCTGCGACGCACGGTGACTCGCTCTCTAAAGCGAGGAGGGCGCAATAGCGGGAGGTTACGGGGCGTCAATGCCGCTTTGACCAATTCCAAAGCCTGCTCGGCGTCGCGTTTGCTGGGCAAGGCGAGCGTAGGGCGACCGTCTACGAAGATGACCCACGCCACGCGCGCAGGACGGACACGCCGCAAGAGGAGTTCAGCGGCTTCCGCCGGCGCAAGAATTTGTGCCGTCGGTCGCAAGGGCAGTTTGCCCGTCACGACCGTTTCTGCAAAGGTGACATCTCGTCCATGTTTGCGCTGCAATTGTGCCAGCGCCAGACGCACTGCTGCTTGGGCGAGGCACTCCGAAGCGAGCCACGCAACAGGCTCACCGTTCACGAAAATGGCGGTGGGAAGGTTGGTGCGCCATTGCCACAGCAGCAAAATGGTAAGGACAGCGATCAAGAGCCAATAGATCGCGCGTTCTACCCATGAGACAGTTGCATGCCTCATCACGGGCGACGCCCCTCCTATCTGAGTTAACGCGTTGCACTAGTAACGATGCGTCGCCCCGATGCGAAGCTGTTTGTGCCCTTCGTGCCCGATAGGAACATCTCAATGTCGGGCGGTTTGTGAGCCGGTGAGGCGTTGAAGCAACAATTGCCGCACTTGTTCCAATTGGTTGTCTTTTTGGGTGTTGCGCTCACGGTCAATGATCAGCCGCACCGTCTCGTTCCAGAGGCGGGTGGCTTCCTTGTTGTTTTTGTCCAGTTCGCGGGCGCGACCGAAACACAACATGGCATCGCGCAACTCATCGGCTTGCAGGTGTTGTTTGCCTCGTTCTACCCATGTCGCAGCCAGTTGTTCGTCGTGCTTTTTCTCGGCAGGTGTCGGTTCCAGTTTGCGGCTGGGTTCCAGTCCTTTGTTGGCGTGGATGTCGTAGCCACTGGGCGTCAGGTAACTGCCCGTCGTGACGATAAGTGCGCCCCCACCCCTCAAGTTGATGACTGTTTGCACCGACGCCTTGCCAAAAGTTTTTTCACCGACGACCTCCGCAACTTTATGGTCCTTCAAGGCGCCTGCCACAATTTCACTGGCAGACGCGCTCCGATGGTCCACCATGACGACCATCGGCACTTTCCAGTTTTTATAGCGGTCAGGGATGGCTTCAAACACTTGCTCTCCTTCCGTGCGGCTTTTGACGGTGACGATAGGTCCTTTAGGCACGAAGAGGCTCGCCACTTCCACCGCCGCATCCAAAAGACCGCCGGGGTTACCCCGCAAATCCAGAATGAGCCCTTTGGCTCCTTTCGTCCGCAGTTCGTCTAAGGCGGCGCTGAGTTCGTCAGCGGTTTTCTCGTTAAATTCCAGCAACCGCACATAACCGATATTGCCTGGCAGCATTTGCTTTTGCAGAATCGGGATTTGAATGCGTTGGCGGGTCAGGGTGATATCAAACGGTTCGGGAATCGTATCCCGTTGGACGGTCAAGGTCACTTGCGTGCCGCGCGGTCCGCGAATGAGGCTGACGGCTTGCTCTAGGGTCATGTTGTCTGTGGGTTTGCCGTTAATTTTCAGGATGCGGTCTAAAGGGCGCAACCCCGCCTTGTCAGCGGGTTGTTCCGGAAAAACGCTGAGGATGGTGATGCGTTCATCGCCGGTGACCGGGTCGGGTGTCACGCTCAATTCGGCACCGATGCCCTCGTATTCGCCTTGACTGCGAGACTGAAACTGCTCCAAGTCTTCAGGTTTCAGGTAGCGGGTGTATTGGTCCCCCGTCGCCCTCAGCAGCCCTGCGATAGCCCCATAACTCAGCTGATTTTCGTCCAGCTTGTCTGGCGCATAAAAGTATTGTTGCAGCCGCACATAGACTTCTGCCAACCGCTCCACGGGGCGCATAGAAATGGACTGTTGGCTCGCCGCGTGAGCGCTTTCCAATGGCGGGGTTAACCCAGGTCCCAAAGCGACGCGAAAGGGAGTCAGCGTGTTCTTCCATTCCCCTAAACGGTAGCCAGCGGCAAACGATAAAGCAATCAACACCACCAGACTGGCGCTAACGAGCCATCGCGTCTTCGGCGCCGTCACAGGTGTGCGGTGGTCCATCGCTGTCGCCTCCGTTGTGCGACTTCAAGCGTCATGTGCCCGCAACTTCATTCTAACGCAGCGCCAAAGGGTTGATGGGTTCGCCGTAACGCCGCACCTCAAAGTGCAAATGGGGTCCAGTTGCCAGTCCCGTGCTCCCGACACGCGCGATGACTTGCCCTTGGCGCACGACCGCTCCCTCACTGACCGAGATGGCAGAGCAATGCGCGTAAAGGGTCGCTGTGCCGTTGCCGTGATCAATGATGACGGTGTTGCCGTAAGCCCGGCGCCATCCGGCGAACACCACAACGCCGTCGGCAGCCGCCCTGATGGGCGTTCCGTGCGGAGCGGCGATGTCCACACCGCAGTGCAATCGCACCCCGCCTAAAATCGGGTGGCGCCGATAGCCAAAGCCAGAAACGATCGCACCGTTGACAGGACGGATGAACGGACCACGCCAAGCCGGCACGGGGCGGGCAGCGTCGTGCTGCACCGTTTGCAAGCGTCGCAGCAACGCGGCGATTTCCCGCGATTCTTCCTCCCACTCCCGCAACCATGCCTCGTAGGTTTGGCGTTCTGTTTGAACGCGTCGTAACAGCGCAGATTGCTCAGTCTCTGCCTCACGAAACGCCGCCGCTTGAGCCGCAATGGCGCGCCGCAGCGACGCCAAGCGGGACTGTTGGCGCTGCAGCAAGGCTTCCTGTCGCTCCAGTTCCGCTTTTAGCCGCTGGGTTTCAACGATGACCTCGGTGTCGCGATGAACGATGCGGCGCAAAGCGTAGGTGCGCAGCGCCGTCTCGGAAAGGTCGCCGGCGTCTAAAGCGAACAAGACATAGTCGGTGGGCGGGTGCTTGTAAAGTTGGCGCAACCGTTCCGCCAGCAGCGAACGATGGCGCGACAGGCGCATCCGCAATCGCATCACACGGGCACGGGTGCGGGTCGTTTGGGCGGCGACCCGCGCATATTCGCGGTTTAAAGTCGCCAAACGCGCTTGCGCCACAGCGATGCGGGCGCGGGTGTCTCGCAACTGCTCCGATAGAGACCGTTCTTTGCGGCGCATTTCGCGAATTTTTTGCCGTGCCGCTTGCTTGCGGCGTTCCAACTCTTGTTGCCGTTTGCGCAAAGATGCAGCGCTGGGTTTTTGTCCCCGTGAGAGCAGCGACCGCCAGTGAATTTCGGCGCTGCCTAACGCGACCGCTGACAAAGTGACCCCTAACGCGACTGCCAACACGCGGGTGCGCATCCCCAATCACCTACCGACCTCGGTTTCACTGCGGTTTAACCAATTGCACAGCGGCGACGGTGGCGCTAGCCGTGCCTAACGCGACACCCAACCCTACCGCTTGGCGGACGAATTGGGCGTTGATTTGTATCGTTTCCAAAGCGCCGCGCAAATAGCCGATGTCCAACGATTGCAACCCCAACCACCGCAAGCCGGCGAGCACACCCAGCGCGACGACGCTACCGAGGGCACCGTAAAGTGCCCCTTCCATGATCAACGGTCCCCGCACCGTCCACACCGTCGCCCCGACCAGTTGCATGATGCGAATGTCGTTGCGCCGTCCGTAGAGGCTGAGTCGCACCGCGTTGTAAATCAAGGCGAAGGCGGCGATTGCCAGCAGGAGCGAGAGGGCGTTTGCTCCCACGCGGATGCCGCGCAATATCCGCAGAAACCGCCGGACAGCGGCTGCGGGGTAAGCGATTTCGTCCACTGCGGGCATACGCCGAATGATCGCAGCGCATCGCGCCACGCTGTGAGGCGAGCGGCAAGTGACTTCCAGGGCGTGAGGCAACGGGTTGTGCCCCACCAAGTCGCTCAAGGGCACGGAGTTGCCGAACATTTTTTGGAGCCGCTGTAACCCCTCATCGCGGTGAATGAACTGAACGCTGGCGACTTGGGGCATGCGTTGAATTTCCGCTTTCACCCTCAATGCCGTCGGTTCATCTACGGTCGGCTTGAGGAACACGCAAAGGCGTTCCAGCTTTGCCCCCTCCCACAAAAACCACCGTTGGGCTCCCGCGCTCAACAGAGTGAAAGCGCCCCAAATACCGACGACCTGAGCGACCGTCATCACTGTGGCGAAGGTGGCGATACCGTGCCGGCGGAGATTTATCCACGCCTCGGTCAGGAAAAAAGCGAACAGGCTAAGCCAGTTCACGCCGAAACACCCCACGCACTTCGTCGCGCACCAGTCGCCCCCCATGCAACTCTACGACGCGTTTGCGGTAGGCGTTCACGATCGTTTGGTCGTGGGTTGCCATTATCACGGTCGTCCCTTGACGGTTGACGCGAAACAGCAAGTCAACGATTTCCTGAGCCGAGGTCGGGTCCAAATTGCCCGTCGGTTCATCCGCTAACAGCAGTAGGGGCTGGATAGCCAGCGCCCGCGCCAGCGCGACCTTTTGCTTCTCGCCTCCGGATAACTCGCGGGGCAACGCCCGGGCTTTGTGGAGCATGCCGACCATTTCCAGCACTTTGGGCACTTGCCGCTGCACGGTCGACGACGATGCACCCGTGACCCGCAACGCAAACGCCACATTTTCCCACACCGTCCGGTCTGACAGCAGCAAAATGTCTTGGAACACCGTCCCGATTAAGCGGCGCAGGTAAGGCACTCGGGAAGGTTTCAAACGCCGCACATCGTGCCCGGCGACGAAGACCTGCCCTTCCGAAGGCACTACTTCGCGCGTCAGCAATTTGAGCAGTGTGCTCTTACCCGCTCCCGTCGGTCCGACCAAAAAGACGAACTCGCCTTTTTCTACGGTTAGGCTGACGCGCTGCAGCGCCGGGACCCCGTTGCCGTAATAGACCGTGACATCCCGCAAAACGACCATCAGCGATCACTCCCTCACACAAAGCCCCGTCCCCGAGCCGCCTAAGATTTTGACGCAGGAACGCAAGCGTCCATCTCAAGCGCCGGGCGAGAGCCATACTTGCAGGTGTGCGAATCAGGCGGAGAAAGACAGGTGAGGTGCGTATGAACCCGTTTCAGGTGTTCGTCGATGGCGCGGCGCAAGGCAACCCTGGTCCAGCAGGTATCGGTGTCGTCGTTTGCGACGGCAGCGGGCAGGTGGTCGCAACGCGCAGCCGATCCGTCGCTACCGCCACCAACAATGAGGCGGAATATCTCGCGGTCTTGGAGGGGTTGCGGCTAGCCCTTGACAACGGCGCTGAAGAGGTCGTGTTGTTGAGCGATAGCGAATTGGTCGTGCAGCAGTTGCTCGGTAACTATCAAGTGCGCTCCGAATCGCTGCGGCGGCTATGGGACGCCGCACGGGCGTTGATGCAACAGTTTCGTCGGTGTGAGGTTCGGCACATTCCACGCGATCAGAACGCTCACGCCAACCGTTTAGCGCAGGAGGCTGCAAGCGCCGCTCGCGAGGCAGCTGACGCAGGTCGCACGGTCAACCTGCAGAGCGCCGTCGTGGAGCCACACCGAGCGAACGCCCTTTCGCAGGGCGGGCGCTCGTCCGTCAAAATCGCCCCGTCCATTTTGTCCGCCGACTTTCGGCGTTTGGGGGAGGTCGTTCGGGAGTTGCAAGTGGCAGGGGCAGATTGGGTGCATTTTGATGTCATGGACGGGCATTTTGTGCCCAACATCAGTTTCGGGCTGCCCGTTATAGAGTCCCTGCGGTCGGAAACTTCCCTGCCTTTTGATGTGCACCTGATGGTCACAGCGCCTGAACGCTATCTGGAAGCGTTTGTGAAAGCCGGTGCAAACATTGTGGCAGTGCACGCCGAAGCGACTTATCACTTGCACCGTGCGGTCGCACGGCTCAAAGAACTGGGAGTCAAAGCGGGCGTGGCGCTCAACCCCGCCACACCGCCCGAATTGGTGCGCCCTATCTTGCCCTTGTTGGATGTCGTGCTTGTGATGACGGTGGATCCGGGTTTTGCGGGGCAACGGTTCTTGCCTTTTGTCCTAGACAAAGTGCGCACTTTGCGCCAATGGATTGATGAGCGGGGGCTACCCGTTGAAATCACCGTGGACGGTGGCGTCACAGTGACGACCGCACCAGAATGCGTCCGTCAAGGTGCGACGGTGTTGGTGAGTGCTTCTGGCATTTTCCAAAGCGGATTGCCGCTCACCGAAGCCGTCAATGCGTTGCGCCGCGCCGCTTTAGCCGCACAACGGACACTGGCGTGAAGACGCGCCGGGAGGTGCGAACCGATGCGGGTCATCGCCGGCAGCCGCAAAGGCATGACGCTCAAAAGTTTGCCAAGTGGACGGGTGCGTCCGACTTCCGACCGGGTGCGCACCGTTTTATTCAACATGTTGGGCAACTTGGTCGTAGATAGCCGCTTTCTGGACCTGTGCGCGGGAACAGGCGCTGTCGGTATTGAAGCCTTGAGCCGCGGTGCGGCGTGGGCGACTTTCGTGGAGTTGTCGCCTCGGTGTGCGGAAATTATTCGCGCCAATCTCGTCACGACACGCCTGCACGATCGGGCAAGGGTCATTTGCGGTGATGCCCGCCGCAAGTTAGCCCAATTGAACGCAATGGGTGAACGGTTTGACATCGTCTTCATAGACCCGCCTTACGGGGGCGATTTGGCATCGCACCTGTTGACTTGGTTGAGCGAGCACCCCGATTTCCTGCAAGGACCGCAATTGGTGGTCGTGCAACAATTGGCGCGCGAGGAACTGCCGCCGCAGACGGGCGCCTTGTATCGTTTTGAGCAGCGGCAGGTCGGCGAACATGTCTTGCGGTTTTACTCGCCCAAGGGGCAATGGGGGGAAGGACGATGGTAAGGGCGGTTTATCCGGGCACTTTCGACCCTGTCACAAACGGGCACTTGGATGTCGTAGAACGGAGCGCCCGCATTTTTGACGAACTTATCGTCGCCGTCACGACGAACCCCGCCAAGACGCCGTGGTTCACCGTAGAGGAACGCGTGGAGATGTTGCGGATGTGTTGTCGGCATCTGTCCAATGTGCGCGTGGAAGCCTTTGACGGCTTGCTCGTCCGATTCGTCCGCGCGCAAGGGGCGCAGGTGATCGTCAAGGGATTGCGAGCCGTGTCAGACTTTGACTACGAGTTTCAGATGGCAGCGATGAACCACCATTTAGCGCCTGACATTGAGACCCTTTTCTTGATGACCAGCCTGCCGTTCGCTTACCTGAGTTCCAGCATCGTCAAAGAAATTGCCCTGTTGGGTGGCGATTTGAAAGGCTTGGTGCCTGACTTTGTGGCGGAGCGGTTGCTCCACAAGGCAGTGGAAAGGAGGCGGTGACCATCTCCGATATCTACCGAGCCATCACCGAACTGGAAGAGGTCGTGCGTTCTGCCCGAGGCATCGGACGGTGGCGGCTGGTGGACGAAGAACTGTTTTTGACTTGCCTGCAACGCATGCGGGCGTCGTTGCCTGACGAAATTCGCAAGGCTGCGGAGTTGCAGCGGGAAAGTGAACGCTTTTTGCGCGCCGCCCGCGAGGAAGCCCGGCACATCATTGACGACGCGCGCCGCGAAGCGGAGCGACTGTTGGAAAAAGCCCGCGAGGAAGCAGAACGCTTGCTGGACGACAACCCTATCGTCCAACAGGCACGCCAACGCGCCCACGAGTTAATAGCCGCCGCCGAACAGGAAGCATGGGAGCGACGCCGTGCCGCGGACGAATACGTGCAATCCGTTCTGGCGCGCTTGGAACGGTTTGCCCATCGGCTCTTAGAGGTCGTGGCGGAAGGACGGCAAGAATTGGAGGCATCGCCTTCTGCGTCGCGTGATGAAAAGCGGACCAGATGACCCGCTTATTCAAAGCGTTCGCCGACCTTGGGCTGAACGCCTCGGATCCATTCAGCAACCGGCAACGCGCGGCGCCCTTCCGTTTGCAATTCCGTCGGCGCCAACAGCCCGTCGCCCGTCGCGACGAGGCAGCGCTGCTTGTCCACTGCCACGATGGTGCCGCAGGGCGCATCGGTGCGGTCAGGCAGTGCTTCCGCCCGCCACACTTTGACGCGTTTGCCGCGAAAATAAGCGAAAGCGCCCGGCTCTGGGTTTAAGGCGCGGATGAGATTGCGTAACCGTTCAGCGGGTTCGTGAAAGTTCAAGTGGGCTATGTCTGGCGGCAACATGGGAGCGTAACTGGCTTGGTCGTCGTTTTGGGGGCGGCGCGGCGCCACGCCGCGTTCCACTAACGCCAGCGTTTCCACTAACAGCTCAGCGGCGACTTGCGCCAGTTTGGCGCTGAGGGTGCCCGCCGTGTCGTCAGGGGCGATGGGCACTTCTCGCTGCAAAATGATGTCGCCTGTGTCCATGCCGGCGTCCATAAACATCGTCGTCACGCCCGTAACGGTATCGCCGTTGAGTAGGGCGTGCTGAATGGGTGCAGGACCGCGATACTTGGGCAATAGGCTGGGATGGACATTGATACACCCTCGAGGCGGTATGTTGAGGCACTCTTCGCGCAAAATTTTGCCGTAGGCGACGACGACCAACACGTCAGGGCGCTGCTCAGCGATCACACGCAAACTGTCAGGCGTGTTCAGTTTTTCCGGCTGGAACACGGGCAAACCCAACTGCTGAGCGGCAACCTTAACTGGCGGCGGTTTGAGGGCTAACCCGCGCCCCGCCGGTTTGTCAGGTTGCGTGACGACAAGGACAATGTCGTGACCAGCACTAACGAGCGCCTTTAAAGACGGGACAGCGAAGGCAGGTGTGCCCAGGAACACAACCCGCATCCGTTGTATCACCTCGCTTCCGACGGGCTGTTGCCCTTTGCCATAATCATGCTACGGTGGTGATTTCCGATGGCAGTGCGCAAGATCATCATATTGGGCAACCCCATTTTGCGCCAACGCGCCCAGCCGGTGCGTCACATCACGAAAGCCGACCGACGCTTGATTGACGATTTGCTGGAGACGATGGAAGCCCACGAAGGTGTGGGACTGGCAGCGCCGCAAGTGGGCGTGCCCCACCGCATCTTTGTCGCCCGTTGGGAAGGCGAGACCTTTGCCTTGATCAACCCCGAAATTGAGTGGCGAAGTCCCGAGACCGTGGCGGGTATGGAAGGGTGCCTGTCCATCCCCGGCGTGCAAGGCAAAGTCAACCGGCACAGACAAATCCGCGTGCGTGGGCTAAATCCGCAAGGCAAGCCCGTCGTCGTGGAGCCGGAAGGATGGCTCGCCCGCATCTTCCAGCACGAAATAGACCACCTTGACGGTGTGCTTATCCTTGACCGCACCGATGAACTTTACTGGGTCGTTGAAGAAGAAACGGACGACGGTCAAGAGCAAACGCGGCTCGTCCCGACGACGAAAGCGGCGATCGTCGCAGCGTTTACGAAGCGCCGCAAGGCGACAAAGGTCTAAAGGGGCTGTTCGCTGTGCGGCGGCGTCATCGGTGCTACGGTCGTGTTGGACAATTGCTCCAATGCCAGCATCAGGGCATGTGTGCCCTTTTTGCCGTGCCCGTTGGCTTTTAAGGCGACATAGAGTTGGTGCACCAGCGCCAGCCCCGGCAGGCACAAGTTCATCGCCGCCGCTTCTTTGAGGGCGATTTCCATGTCTTTGACGAAGTGCTCCACGAAAAAGCCGGGGTCAAAATTGCGCCGCAGGATGCGGGGCGCGAGATTGTCCAGCGTCCAACACGCCGCCGCCCCTTTGCTGATAGACTGGAGCACCGTTTCCAAGTCCAGCCCCGCTTTGTAGCCGTAAAGGAGCGCCTCACAGACACCGATCATCGTCCCGGCGATGACGATTTGATTGCACATTTTCGTGTGCTGTCCGGCGCCAGCGCCACCCTGATAGACGATGTTCTTGCCCATCACCTCAAAGAGCGGCAAAACGGCTTCAAAAGCGTCACGGTCGCCGCCGACCATGATGGACAGACGGGCTTCACGGGCACCGACATCGCCGCCTGAAACTGGGGCGTCCAAGGCGGTTGCCCCTTTGGCTTTGGCGGCTTCGTAAATTTCTTTTGCCAGCGACGGTTCGGTCGTCGTCATATCCACCAAAATCATGCCCGCTCGCGTCCCCGCCAAAATGCCCTTTGGGCTGAAGTAAACCTCGCGCACATCGGACGGAAAGCCGACCATCGTGAAAACGATATCGGAGCGTTCTGCGACTTCCTGCGGTGAGTCAGCCCAGCGGGCACCTTCGTCCAGCAACGGTTGGGCTTTTTCTTTGGTGCGGTTGTAAAGGGTGACGGAGTAACCGCTGCGGAGCACATGCCAACACATCCACCGTCCCATGACCCCCGTGCCAATCCATCCGATGCGTGTCACACCTGGCGTCGCTCTCTGCGCCACGCTTGTCACACCTCCCCATAGGCGAACGGGTTATTGGGATGCGGGTGTCGCCGCAGGCATAGACAAAACCGGAGCGCCCAGTTTTCGCAACAGTCCATACTCCAGACTGTCCAGCAAAGCGATCAGGCTTGCCTCAATGATGTTCGGGGAAACGCCGATCGTTGTCCACGCCCCTGTTTCGTCGCGGGATTCAATGAGCACTCGCACCCGTGCCCCGGTCGCGGCATCGCTGTTAACGACCCGCACCTTGTAATCGGTTAAGCGCACACTTTTCAGTTCGGGATAGACGCTTTCCAAGGCTTTGCGCAACGCCAGATCCAAAGCGTGGACAGGACCGTTTCCCTCCGCCGCCGTCACCAATTCCTCATCGCCCACTCGCACCTTGACTTTCGCCTCTGCGGTGATGTCTCCGTTGCGGTGCGTGACGAGCACGGTGAAATTGACCAACTCAAAAAACTTGCGGCGCAAGCCCAGGTGCTTGCGGATGAGCAACTCCAACGACGCGTCGGCACCTTCATATTCGTAACCTGTTCGTTCTTTGCGTTTGATCTCGTTGATGATGTGGGTGACCTCAGGCGAGCGTTTGTCCAAGTGGATGCCGAACTCAGCGGCTTTGGCGACGACGGCGGCACGCCCCGCCAATTCGGAGACCAAAATGCGCCGTTTATTGCCGACCCAATCGGGCGGAATGTGTTCGTAAGTTTCCGGTCGCTTCATCACGGCGTCGCTGTGCATGCCGCCTTTGTGGGCGAACACGCTCTTGCCGACGAAGGGTTGTTTGTCGTTGGGGACAAGGTTAGCGACCTCGCTGACGAAGTAACTGAGTTCCGCCAACCGTTGCAATCGCTCCCGTCCGACGCAATGGACGCCCAACTTCAGTTCCAAGTTAGCAATGACCGAGATCAAATTGCAATTGCCAGCCCGCTCGCCGATGCCGTTGATGGTGCCTTGCACCTGCGTCGCGCCTTGCAAAACTGCCACAAGGGCGTTAGCGACAGCCGCGTCGCTGTCGTTGTGCGTGTGGATGCCGAACGGCACCCGCAATCGGGGTGCGACCTCGGCGAGGACGCGTTCCACCTCGTGGGGCAGGCTCCCCCCGTTGGTGTCGCAAAAGACGATCCAATCCGCCCCTGCCTCTTGCGCCGCCAAAATGGTCTCCACCGCATAAGTGGGGTTGTGCTTGTAGCCGTCAAAAAAATGTTCGGCGTCGTAAACGACCTCTTTGCCGACGCGTTTGGCGAGCCGAACAGTGTCTTCAATCATGCGCAGGTTTTCGTCCAGCGAGGCGTTCAACGCTTCGGTGACATGCAAATCCCAACTTTTGCCGACAATGGCGACGACCGGCGTGCCGCATTCCAATAGCGTGCGGATGTTGGTGTCGTCCTCCGCCAAAATGCCTTTGCGCCGGGTCATGGAAAAAGCGACCAATTTCGCCTGCTGCCATTCTGCGTCCCGCGCCCAGCGGAAAAACTCTTCGTCTTTGGGGTTGCTTCCCGGCCAACCTGCCTCAATGTAGTGAACGCCAAACTCGTCCAGTTTGCGGGCGATTTTCATCTTGTCCTCCAGCGAGAAATTAACGCCTTCGGCTTGAGCCCCGTCACGCAATGTCGTGTCGTAAAGGAAAACGCGTTCTGGGCGTGGCAAGCGACATCGCCTCCTGTAACGCAAACGGCTTCTCACATACTGCCTTGCCTGTCAGCGGGCGCCGTGGGCTGGCGGAAATTATAGCCTACAACTCTACGGCGTCGTAGACGACCGAGGGACGACCATATCGCATCACCTTCGTTTTTTTATCGTGGCGCCCAAAAAGCCAAAATGCTCTCCTGCACCAACTTGGCGGCGGTGATTGCGGTGGTTTCAGAGGGGTCGTAAGGCGGGTGCAGTTCAACAACATCTACCCCGATGACCGACACCGCTCGCAGCCCGCACAACAACGCGATGGCTTGCTCGTAGCGCAACCCGCCCGGCTCCGGGTTGCCCACGCCGGGGCACAGGCTGGGGTCAAAGGCGTCCAAGTCAACGCTCAAGTAAGTGGGACGGTGCGGGTCTAACTTTTGCAGCACCTCCTCGAGACCGACATACCGGCTCCAGTCTTCGTTGCCGACAAACGATCGTGCCCCGACGACCCACACGCGCCCGTCGGTCATCTCCCAGAGGCGCCGCACCGTGCAGGCGTGCGAATAGCGGCTGCCGTCGTAACTGTCCCGCCAGTCGGAATGGGCGTCCAAGACCACCACTTGAATGTCCGGAAACAGACGCCGCACACCGGCAACGGCGCCGATGGTAACGCTGTGGTCGCCGCCCAACAAAACGGTGCGGCGCCCCGCTTGCAGGTGAGTTTCTACCGCGTCAGCGATCTGGGCGAGGGCATCTTCTACACGGTCGCTGAGCGCCATATCGCCAGCGTCACCCAACGCCACATCCCGCAGGTCAGTGCGAAAAACAGCGCTGAAACTCTCAATGCTTTGCGACGCTCGGCGGATAGCGAGCGGACCGAGCGCGCTCCCCTTGCGATAACTGGACGCTCCCTCAAAGGGTGCGCCGATAATGACCACTTGTGCGGTGGCGACATCGCCGGCTTCTAAAAACCGCATCCCACATCACCCTTTGCCGTTAAAGAACTTTGCGACCGCGGAGGAATTGCGTTTAGTCTAAGGTGCGCTCACGCTATGCGAGCAATTCCTGCACAAATGGGGGAAGGGCGAAACTGGCGAGGTGAATGTGGGGGGCATAGTAACGGCATCCGGACAATTGCCTTTCCTGACAGCGACGGCTCAACTCGGTCGCATCCAACGCAGGCAGTCGGGCACCCGCCATCGCGTATGTCCACAACCCTGAGGGGTAAGTCGGCACGAAACCGAGGTAGAGGCGAACTTCCGCGAACACTTGGCGCAGGTTGTCCCATACCCGGCGCACCTCGTCGCGGAAGTAGAAAGGCGTGCCGCATTGCAACGCCAGAATGCCATGCGAGGTGAGCGACCGTTGACAGGTGCGGAAAAAAGGCGGCTCAAAAAGGGGCAGCGCTGGACCGATCGGGTCGGTGCCGTCCACGATAATCGCGTCAAAAGTCGCCGAGAACCGCGGTAACCATTCTTCGCCGGGCGCGACGACAATGCGAACCCTTGGGTCGTCAAAAACGCCTCGGTGCACCGACGGCAGCCATTGACGGCATGCCGCCATCACTTCCGCGTCAATCTCCACCCAAAAAACTTCTCGGACGCTGGGGTGGCGCAGCACTTCCCGCACCGTTCCCCCGTCGCCGCCACCGATGACAGCAACCGTGCGGGGTTCGTCCAGACTGATGAGGGCTGGATGGACGAGCATTTCGTGGTAAAACGCCTCGTCGGCTTCCGTCAGCATGACCTTGCCGTCCAGCGCCAGCAGCCGCCCCAGCTCGGTCGTTTCAGCGATGACGAGGTCCTGATAGGCGGTGCGCCGCCGCAGCAGCCATTGCCGCACCCGCAGACGCAAGTGGACGCCTTCGGTTTGCTCTTCCGTGAAGAACTCGTCGCTCACCGTTAGACACCCCAAGGTTCACCGCGGAGAGTGGTGCGTTCGGGAGAGTCAGCGTCTCACGGCCAAATGCCGCGTTCCAACTCCAGCACCTTGAGGCGCCGAGGTTCAAAATGCTCCCGAATGACCTCTAGCGCGCGCTCGGGAAAAGTGTCACCGCAGGTGAACACATCTACAGCGATGTAGCGCATCTCCGGCCAAGTGTGGATAAACAGGTGGCTTTCGGAGACGATGGCGACGGCGCTGACGCCGTAAGGTTCAAAGGTGTGGACGATGAGCCGAAGAAGCGTCGCGCCGCTCGCTTGCACTGCTTCCTCCAAGGCTTCCCTTACTGCCGTCGCGGAAAAGATGCGGTCGTTGCATTCCCAGCACTCGGCGATCAAGTGTTTCCCCACGCCCCGGCGCAGGGCGGGGGCGACCATCGCGCTTTCCATCTCGTCGTTGGTGCGCCCCATGGTCACCTCCTGCGTCATGCGCATCGCCAACACCTCCTTCTTGGGATTGATGCGGGCGATGCCCGCTGCTGTGTGCGTCAGTGCACACCGAGCCTAAATCTCAGACTCCGCAATGCCCCTAAAGTTGCGCTATTGTTGCCAGTAAACGCAAGCAGCGACGACGCTGCCACATCGTTCCACACGGTGCTCCACTGCGATGTATAAAGTGCGCGCCAATCGGAGAGCGCGCACTTGAAAGGCGTCCGCCACCATGCTGAGCGCCCGTTTGCAGGCTTCTTCAGCGCTTTCCCCTTCGCTTTCCATCACGACGCCGAAACCGTCGTCCGCCAACCCGACCGCCAACGCGACAGCGATGCGCTCGCCGGGCGTCGTGCTGACGCGTTCGCTGTAAACGCACGGCACCAGTGCGCCGCGCGGCAAGCGGGGCTTGTCCGACACAATTTCTGCGCCCGGCGGGACGATACTGGACACTTTGATAAGGTTCACATCGCCGATGCCCGCTGCGAGCAAGGCGTTATCAAAGGCGTTCAACGGCGTGTTTCCTTCGGCTTTACCGGCGACCAAATACAAACGGCGCACTTCCAACAACCGAGGGCACCTCCGTGTTCAGGTCGTGGCAGCCTCTTCGTCCTCAAAGATGTTGCCCTCCAACCGACGGTTTTCCAAGTGCGGTTTCATCAACAACTCAATGCGGTAAAGGGCGGAGCAATACCACACCCGTTGCGGCACGACTTTCGTCGGCAACCACGCCCAGCCCCGCATCGTCTCAATGTAGCCCCAGTTGACATAGCCGCTGAAATCGTCTCGCAAGTCGGTGATGACAGCGCCGCTGTCCAACAGGAGCCGTTGAATGCGCGCCCACTTGTCCAGACTGGATTCCACATGGGTCAACCCGAAATAGCCGGCGCTGCCGACCCCTTTCAAACAGAGTAACCCGCGCTCCACAAAGGCTTTGAATCCGACGAAACTTTCTGTCGGGTCACACAGAAAGGTGTCAAAGGCACCCAGCCACTCGTCTCGCAACGGTTCCCGCAAGTCGTGGCGCACCGCTCGCAAATTCGTTAAGCCTTCGCGTTCTGCGACGGTGTTGATGAAGGCGACCAACCGTTCATCGATGTCCAGTGCGACGACGCGCTTGGGAGCGCCGGTCAGCGCCGCGGCAACGCTCATCAAATCGTCGTCGCCGAGCACGATGATCTCTTTGCCTTCTAAATCCCCGCGTTGCCACGCGAAAGCGATGCGCGCTAAGGTCGTCGTTTCCGTCACATAACCTTGGTCGTAATCTTGGATGGCTTCGGGGCGATTTTGGCAAATAGTTACAAAACGGTCGGCGGCTGCACCGAACATTTGCCGAAAATCCACACCGCGCCCCTCGCAAGAGGCGCAGGCGGCTTCTCGGATAGGGGCGACCCCCAACGCCTTCACGAACGCCTGACCCGTTTGGGTCAACCGCAGCCGGCCGTTTTCAGCGGACAATAGCCCCTCCCTCAGCATCTGGTTCCAAAGAGCGCACAAAAACCGCAACGGCACATGGCTCAACCGCACGGCTTCCCAAAGGTCATCGGTCGCCGCGACCGCCGCTAATGCCCGCTCCACATCGCGCGGCGAAAACGGAATCGCCGCCGCGCGGGCAGCAGCGTCCACCAATGTCGTCAAACGGCGTTCGGCTTCGGTTCGTTCCATGGTTGTCCTCCTCTACGGCGTTCCGTTTTAGCCATTGGCGTCGTGCAAACTCAAAAAAAACCGCCCGCTCCCGCCGCTCAGGGGAGCGACCAGCCATCGTGCCGCTTCGCTTTCACTGGCGGCTCGCATCCGAGGGACCCTCAGATGCTCCGACGAGCCTTAGGCGCTCGCGCGCCGAAATGAGCGGCTGAAAGCGAAGCGGTTTGTCCGGTTTGTCCGCATACAAGTTAACACAGCCCGTCCCCGCCGTCAAGTTCCAAGGCGCACCTCGGGCAGGCTGCACTGGGCTTGTCAAGGTCGTTACAAGGGCAACTTGCCTTCTTCGTCCGTTGCTTCCGCGCGGCGCAACCGGCGCCGCCGTGTCGGTTCCTCCGGTTCCGCGACGATGTCCGCTTTCTCCTGCAAAAGGTCCGACGGCATCTCAGGCACCTCAGCGACTAACTCATCGGCATCAAGCGCCACTGGTTCAGGAACAGGCAAAGGCGCATCGGTTGGTTCCGCCAACGCGATGGGAGCGTCTTCCTGTTGCGACTCCATCGGGATCGGTGCCGAGGATGCTGTTTCCGCTGTCCCGTAGCCGGCAAACAGCCGTCGCCCCAACACACGGTCATAGCCTGTCCAAGCCCTTTCGGGCTCGCGGCGGTCTTTCAAAAGCGTCGCAAATTTGCGCAGTTGTGCGTCGGCGAATTCCAAAAAGTGCAACGCGGCTGCCTCCAGCGTCATCGGTGGACGGGGTGATCCCCACTCGCCTGTCCCATGATGGCTGATGAGCATGTGTCGCACCCGCATCGCCAGCTCCGCCGGAAAGTTGGGGATGCCCTTGAGGCGTTCCGCCACCATTTCGTCGCCCAGCACCAGATGCCCTAACAACCGCCCTTCGTCCGTGCGGTCAATGTCCGGTTGCCAAGTGTATTCGCGCACCTTCCCGACATCGTGCAACAGCACGCCCGTGATCAGTAGGTCGCGGTCAATTTCGGGGTAATGCCGACACAGCGCTTCTGCCAAGTCCAGCACGGTGCAGGTGTGTTCCAGTAAGCCGCCGACCCAACTGTGGTGCAGGTAAAGGGACGCTGGGGCGTTTTGGAACGCCTCGGCGAAAACCGGGTCGTCAAAGAACGCCCGCAGCAACGCTTGTAGGTGCGGGTTGACCACGCTGTCAACCGCGCTTTGCACCCGTGCCCAGAGCGCTTCCACCTCTTTCTCGGTGCGGGGCAGTAAATCCGCCCAGTCGTATTCACCCTCGGCGACGGGCTCTACGCTGACGACCCGCACTTGCGGAATTTGCTGGAAAAGTTCCACTAACCCTCGCACCCGCACGACTTTACAGTCACCGATCTCGCGGTCGATGCGTTCGGCGTCGTCCCAGACCCGTCCTTCCACTGTCCCCGACCGGTCTTTAAGCGTCAGCACCAAGTAGCAGCCGGGACGGGTGCGGTAGGGGATAAGCCGTTTGCTCTTGACCAACACGATGGTGTCCACATAGTCGCCGACCCGCAGATCGGCGAGATATTGCGCCTTCGCCATCGCCAAGCACCTCCCGCGTGGTGCGTTGCCCCACGGTCACAACTTGCCCGCGCTCCGGAGCCGTTGGTGCTCCACCATCAGACAGCGATCTTGGACGACGGTCAACCCTGCGTCGCGGGCTTTTTGTGCCGCCGCGTCGTTGACGATGCCCAGTTGCAACCAAACGGCTTTCGCCCCGACCTCAATGGCGTCGTCCACGACAGGTGGCACTGCGTTCGGCGGACGGAACACATCTACGATGTCGGGCACTTCTGGCAACGCCTTCAGCGACGGGTAACACTTCTCGCCCATGATTTCGTCCGCGTTGGGGTTGACAAAGTAGGTGCGGTAGTGCTGGCGCAAGTATTGAGCGACGATGTGGCTCGCCTTGGTCGGGTCCCGCGAAACCCCAACGACTGCGACAACTTTTGCCTCTTTGAGCAACCGCTCAATCTCTTCGTCGGTGGCGTTGATACGCGGCGCTTCGCTCATCGTTAACACCCCACCGTCAATTATGGCAATTGCGCCGCTTCAAGCAAGGAAACGCACAGCGACGCCGAGAACGCCCACATCCCGCGTTCGGAACAGTGAGGGGTAAAAACCGATCGCCACCGTCTTGACCCGCAAGGCGCCGCAGTGCGCTCGTGCGGTCAGGCAAATGGCGAGTTCGCCGCGGCGTCGTTCCGTCGCACCCACACGCTATCGGGCACTACACCGCAAGTCTTTGCACCATCAACTTCAGGGCACTTTTCCCACACCTGCAAGTTTTGTGCGTTCGTCGCGACAAGCCCAACGCAACTCGGTTAAGGGCACGATGTTGATGTCCACGCTTTATCGCGGTTAAAACCGGTTTCATCGCGATGCCGCCAGCAATTTTCGGGCTTCGGTGCGCAGCAGCGGTAGCCGATGTGCAAACAACGCGCCGGCGACGATACACAGAGCGCCGCCGAGGGCGACCGTCATCGGGACACCGAGCCAAGTGGCGAGCGTGCCCGCCATCAGCGACCCAAAGGGCGCCATGCCCATGAACATCATCGCGTAAACGGACATGACCCGTCCGCGCAGTTCGTCGGGGGCAAGGGTTTGCACCAAGGTGTTGGCGGATGCCATCTGCGTGATCATGCAAAAGCCCGCCGGCACCATCAGCAAGACCGAAAGCCAAAAAGAGCGCGACAACGAAAACGCGATGAGGCTGGTGCCAAACCCGATAGCACCGAACGCCACGCGAACGCCTAACCCGCGAAGACCTTCCCGCATCGCCAACAACAGCGCCCCGCACAACGCCCCGATGCCCGACGCGGTCATCAGAACGCCCAGCCCTTTGGCGCCTGCGTGCAAAATGCGGTCGGCGAAAATCGGCATCAAAACGACATACGGCATCCCCGTTAAACTGACGACGCCCAGCACCAACAGGATGGCGCAAATGGGGCGCGTTTGAGCCACGAACCGCAAACCTTCCAGCAAGTGCGCTAACGGTGAAGCGTTCGCCGACGGCGTCGCTGCGTCGGGCACATCCATCAGCAGCAACCCTGCGATGACAGCGATGTAACTGACGGCGTTGGCGAAAAAGCACCAGCCTTCACCGACCGCCGCCACCGTTACGCCCGCCACCGCCGGTCCGATGATGCGGGCGATGTTGAACATCGCCGAGTTGAGGGCAATCGCGTTGAGCAACACGCTCCGCGGCACCATCTCCGGCACAAAGGCTTGCCGCGCGGGGACATCGGCTGCGTTGACCAAACCGAACAGGAACGCCAAAAGGGGGATGTGCCAGACACGGATGTGGCGCGTCAGCGTCAGCAGCGCAAAGAGGAACGCCAGCACCATGAACAGCGTTTGCGTGACGATAACGACCTTGCGTTTGGGAAAGCGGTCGGCAATGACACCGCCGATGGGCGCGAATAAGAAGACGGGGATTTGACCGAGGAAACCGACGAGACCAAGCAACGCCGGCGAGCCTGTCAGCCGATAGACAAGCCACTGTTGGGCGACCGATTGCATCCATGTGCCCATCAACGAAATGAGTTGCCCGAAAAAGAACAGCCGATAGTTGCGAAACGCCAGCGGGCGCAACGGTGCCGGCAAACGGCGCTCGTCGTCCATCTCGGTCGTCACCGATGGGCAAAAGATGACACGACGCCGAGGCAGCGTCAACGCACGACGCTGCGGGTTTGCGCCTGCACCAGTGCATCCACTTCGGCTTTTGTGCCCAGAAACCAGTCGCCGGGGACGGTGTGTTTGAGCGCTGCCATTGCCAAGCCGTAACGCAACCCCAACTCCCAATTGCCTTGCAAAACGCCGCAGAGCAAGCCTGCCACAAACGCATCGCCGGCTCCCAAGCGGTCAACCTCTGTCAGCGCGTAGCCGACGGCGGTGAAACCGCCTTGCGGCGTCGCGACGACAGCGCGGTCGCCGTGCGTGACGACGACATGCGGGACGCGCAAAGTTGCCTGCAACTGGCGGGCACTCGTTTCCGCGTCGCCCGCCAAGCCAAACAGCGTCGCTGCGTCGTCCTTCGTGCAAATGAGGATGTCCACGCCCGAACGCAACAAAGCGCTGAGCACCGCTTGAGCCTGCTGCGGTGCCCACAAACGGGCACGGTAGTTGACATCAAAACTGACGGTCATGCCCCTTTGCTTTGCCCGCACGATCGCGTTCGCGACGAGTTGGCGGCAGTTATCGCTGAGGGCGGGCGTGATGCCCGTCAGGTGCAAAATTTTCGCCGTGCCGATGAAGTCCCAATCCAACTCCTCTGCGCGCAGCGCGTTGATGGCAGAGTGACGGCGGTCATAAAGGACGGTGCTGGGACGGGGCGGAACGCTCCGCTCGTAAAAGTAAAGACCGACGCGCCCTTCGTTCGTCCACACAATTCGTGAGACATCTACACCGAAGCGCTGGGCATCGCGGGCGATGCGCCAACCCAGCGGGTTGTTAGGCAATTTGGAGACCCATGCGACGGGCACACCCAATTGCGCCAGTGCGACGGCGACGTTCAACTCGGCGCCGCCGATGTGCACTTCCAACACGGGCGTCGTGTCCAACCGCTGATGGTCGGGTGGCGACAACCGCAGCATCGCTTCGCCCAAAGTAACGACTTGCGGCGTCGGCATCCCACATCACCCCTGCATTGCGGCAGTGCCGCAGCAGTCAACATCCGAAGCATTACGCAACAAGTTTAGGGCGGGCAATTACCTGCTCAACCGAATGCCGCTAAAACACAAGTGCGCCAAAATGAAGCGGGTCAACGCATTGCGGGAGAGGAGGCTGAAAAGGGATGCGCCGTTGCAGTGTCTTGATGTGGTTGTGCGCGGTGATGGCGGTGGCGGTCGGGCAACCGCTGGAGCCGGCGCGCTTTTTGCGTTTTCCCGCTCTTTCGCCCGACGGTAGCAAAATCGCTTTCAGTTATCTCGGCGATATTTGGGTTGCGCCGGCAGACGGCGGGATGGCGACACGGTTGACCGTTCACGCCGCTCACGACATTCGCCCGCGCTTTTCGCCGGACGGCAAATGGATTGCGTTCAACTCCAATCGCGAAGGCAACTACGACATTTACTTGATGCCCACCGTTGGCGGGAAGCCGAGGCGCTTGACCTTCCACAGTGCCGACGACATCTTGGGCGATTGGTCCCCCGATGGCAGGTGGATTGTGTTCAGCAGCAACCGCGAGCGGCGCTTCGCGCAACTTTACCTGCTGGAAGTGGCGACGGGTTATGTGCGCCGCTTGACGGACGACGAAACGCATTTACATTCGCCCGCCTTTTCGCCGGACGGGCGCTTCATCGTGTTTTGTCGGGGTGGGACGAGTTGGTGGCGCAAAGGGTATCGCGGTAGCGCCAACAGCGAAATTTGGCGGTTGCCCATCCACATTGACGGCGACCGTATCACGGTCGGGCAGGTAGAACGCCTGACGCACTATGACGGCAACGATTGGTTTCCGACGGTCGCACCCGACGGCATGCTTTACTTTGTCAGCGACCGCGACGGTGCTTTTAACTTGTGGCGGATGCCGTTCGTTGGGGCAGGCGACACAGGGCGCAAAGCGGACGCCAAAGCTGTGAAAGTGACCCGCCACGCTGACCGCGTGCTCTACCCCAGCATGAGCCGCGATGGGCGGTTCATCGTTTACGAGCACGGTTTCGCGCTGTGGGTGTTGCCGGTGCAGGGCGGTGAGCCGAAGCAACTGACGATTTACGCGCCCAGCGATGAAGCGCAAAATCGGCAGCAGCGACTGACGCTGACGAGCCAAGCGACGGAGTTTGCCCTTTCACCCGACGGCAAACAAATTGCCTTCGTCGTGCGGGGTGACATCTTCGTCGTCAACGCTGACAAAGGTGGTGAAGCGCGGCGCGTCACTGACCACCCTTACCGCGACTTTGACCTTGATTGGTCACCCGATAGCCGCAAATTGGCGTTCGTTTCTGAACGGGACGGCAACCACGAGGTTTACATCGTGGATGTGCGGACACGCGCCTTGAAACGATTGACGAACACACCCGACGCCGCCGAGAGCAACCCCAAATGGTCCCCGACGGGCAACTATGTCGCCTTCGTGCGCGGACCGTTTGGGCGACAGTTATGTTGGGTCAATGTCAACACGGGCGAGGAAAAGGTGATTGCTGAAGGACCGTTCATCGGCGAATTCGCGTGGAGCCCGGATGGGCGTTGGATTTGCTTCAGCCGCCGCGACAACGCCAACAATGTCACCGACCTTCACATCGTCGCGTGGAACGGCGGCGAACCCGTCAATGTGACACGCCAGCCCTATTGGAACGGCAACATCGTTTGGGCGAGGGACGGCAAGCATCTCGTCTTCCGTAGCCGCCGCACGGACAACAACACAGACATCTTCGTGCTGTCGCTGGAACGCCCCAAAGAGCAACTGGACGAGGAAGGGCAAAGCGAACGCAGAGCAAAGGACGAGAAGCAAGACAAAGAGGGCGAAAAGAAGTTGCCCGAAGTGCGCATTGACTTTACCGACATCCACAAACGCCTTCGCCGTTTGACGGCGACGGCATTTGACGAAGGGACTTTCGTCGTGACGCCCGACAGCAAAACAGTCGTTTTCACCGCAGTGTCCGTTGACCAACCTGAAATTTGGTCGGTGCCGCTGGAAGGCGGCTCGCTGACGCGGTTGGTGGCAGGCGTTTCAGCCTCGCAACTGCAGTTTTCGCCGGACGGCGATCGGCTTTACTTTCTGTCAACGAACGGCAGCATCCGATACCTGACCCGTCCCGCCAACACGCTGGGCGCGGTTAACTTCACGGCACGCATGGTCGTTGACCGCTTCGTGGAACTGCAACACATGTTTGACGAAGGCTGGCGTTTGCTCAAAGAGCAGTTTTACGACGAGAGGATGCACGGCGTTGACTGGAACGCGGTGCGCGACAAGTATCGCCCGTTAATGGAGCACATCGCTGCCAAAGAGGACTTTTACGCGCTGGTCAGCCTGATGCTGGGCGAACTGAACGCGTCGCACTTGGGAATCGGCGGTTCCACTGTCAGCGGCCCTGAGACGGCGTATTTGGGCGTGGAGTTTGACCCCAACTATCGCGGTCCGGGCGTGAAAGTGACGGCAGTGTTGAAAAATTCGCCAGCGGACAAAGACGAGAGTCGGCTGAGGGTCGGCGAATTCATCTTGGCAATTGATGGCGTGGAAGTCGCCAATAACGAGCAACTGTGGGAAGCGTTGGCGGACAAAGCGGGACGGGTTGTGGAGTTGCTCGTCAACGATAAGCCGACAAAGGACGGCGCCCGCACCGTCAAGATCAAGCCCGTCAATCGCGAGCAATGGGCGGACTTGGTTTACGGCGATTGGGTGGAAAAGCGCAAGCGGATGGTGGACGAATGGTCAGGCGGGCGTATCGGCTACATCCACATTCGGGCGATGAACCAAGACGAACTGCGCAAGTTTGAGCGGGAGTTTTACGCAGAGGTCGTCGGCAAAAAGGAAGCGCTCATCATTGATGTGCGGTTCAACGGTGGCGGGCGTATCCATGACGAACTGCTGAGCCTTTTGCAACGACGGCTCTACGCGTTGGAACAATATCGCGGTGCCCCGCCCTTCACGCAACCGTTCCAAGTCTGGCAGAAACCGACGGTCGTGCTTATCAACGAGTTCTCGGCGTCCGACGCGGAAATTTTCCCGAAGGCGTTCCGCGACTTGGGCTTGGGCAAGTTAGCGGGCGTGCCGACCTACGGCGGCGTCATCGGCACCTACAATGTCTCGCTGATTGACGGGACGACTTTCTTCCGCGTTCCCGTGACGGGTTGGCGGACTTTGGACGGCGTGAACTTGGAAAACTACGGCGTTAAGCCCGACATCGTTGTGGAGCACACACCCGACGATAACGCTAAGGGGGTTGACCGGCAGTTGGAAGCAGCGGTCAGGGAACTGTTGAAAGCGTTGCCGCCCCGACCCACAACGGCAGCGGTTCGCTAAGATTTTGCGGGGCGCGACACGGTGCGCCCGTGCCGTTGTGAGCGGTGGTGTGCTGGTTGCGCCACACACTTGTGTGCGAAAGGAGGTCGTCCGTTGTGGGGATGCGGGTGCGTTTGGCGTGCCAACCCCTGACTTGGCGCAACTTTGAGGAAGCGGTGCGTGATATCGCGGAAATCGGTTACGACGGCGTGGAAGCCCCTGTCGGCGCTTACTTGGACCGACTGGACGAACTCAAGGCGTTGCTGGAACAGCACAAATTGGCATGCTCAGCGACTTACTTTGCGGGGCAGTTTTGGAAGGGCTGGAACGAGGAAGCGGAACGCGCCGTGCAAATCGCTGAAGCGCTGCCCAAAGTCGGCTGCCACATCCTCATCTTGGCGTCCAGCGGTTACCAACCGCGTCCCGGTAACGCGCCCAAGCGCCATTTGCAGCGCTTCTGCGAGACGATCAACGCCATCGCCGAGCGGGCGAAGAGGTTCGGGGTCAAAATTGTCTTCCACAACCACGCGTGGACGCTCATTGAATCGCCTGAAGAGATTGACTTTCTGATGGCGAACACTGATCCGCAGTCGGTGTGGGCAGGGTTTGATACGGCGCAGTTGGCGTACGGTGGCGCTGACCCTGTCACTACCCTGCGCAAATACAAAGACCGCATCGGCTACCTGCACATCAAGGACCTGAACCCGCAACTGGCGGGCTTGACTTTGGAGCAGCGCTACCAGGTCGGACGGGTCAAGCATGTCTTTTGGGAGTTGGGGCGCGGGGCACTGGGCGAACGGGTGTTGGTCGGCGTGCTGGATGTGTTGCGCGAAATCAACTACGACGGCTGGATTTGCGCCGAACTAGACAGCACGCCCTTAACGCCTCGCATCGGCAACGCCAACAACTACCTTTGGCTCGTAGAGCACCTGAAACCCGGCGAACGCGTTTCGGCGTAACGCCCTTACTGCACAGATGGCGGTCGCGCACCCGCTTTGAGGAGGGCACGAAGATGCCGGCGGTGTTGCTGGACACGGACATCGGCGACGACATAGACGACGCGTGGGCGTTGGCGCTGTGTCTGACCCATCCGCAGGTGCGGTTGCTGGGTGTGACAACGGTTTACGGTGACACGGTTGCCCGCGCGGTGCTGGCGCGGTGGCTGATAGAAGCGACGGGCAAAACGGTGCCAGTGGTGGCAGGCGAAGGCGCGCCTATCGGGCGTTCTGCGCCCACCGACCGCCCCAATCAGATGGCGGCGTTGAGCGCAGAAGACGAACAACGGCTGCGCCCCGACCGCACCGATGGCGTGGCGTTTCTGGCGGAAACGGCGCGGGCGTATCGCGGTGAAGATTTGGTGTTGCTGACCGTCGGACCGCTGACGAACGCGGCGAAGTTGCTAGTGGAGCACCCCGATGCTGCCCGCAAGATTGCGCGCATCGTCGCGATGGTCGGCACGCTGCTGCCTGACCACCCACAACCGGAATACAACGCCAAAGTGGACGCGACAGCGACGCGCATCCTGTTTGAGAGCGGCAAGCCGCTAACGATGGTCGGGCTGGATGTGACGCTGCGGTGCCGACTGAGCCAAAGCGATTTGGATGCGTTTGCGAACAGCGACAAGGTGTTGGTGCAGCGGTTGATGGCGTTAACGCGCGCATGGCAAACAGCGCATCGCCGTCCTGATGGGACGGTGCCCATGCCCATTTTGCATGACCCGTTGGCGGCGTTGGTCGTCGCGGAACCCGATGCGGTCACGCTGCAACCGATGCGCATCGTCGTGGATGGGGAAGGGCGCACCCGCAAAGCGGATGGACCCCCCAACTGTCAAGTCGCGGTGGATGTGCAGCCCGACCGCGTGGTGGCGCGGTTGAAAAGGCTGCTGTTAGATGGGCAGGGGGCATAGTCGCGTAAATTGTTTGTCAAGGTGCTCGGCAGGTTGCCCGTCCATCAACCTGGCAGAAACGCGTTCGTCTAATCCTTTGGCAACGCTGCAGGGATAACAAGGAGGAACAAAGGTTATGCGGCGGCGCATCTCCAAGAGGCAGGTGGACCCTCAGTCGGCTCGCGCCAGCGAATGGTTTTTACCGCTGAGCCAGTGGAGCGATGAGCGGTTGGTGGAAGCCGCGCAAAAGGGCAACGAAGAGGCGTTCGGCGTGTTGGTGCAGCGCTACCAGTCCAAGATTTTCAACTTGGCACTGCGCTACACCAACGATGCGGAAGCGGCGATGGATGTGGCGCAGGACGCCTTTGTGCGGGCGTGGCAGATGTTGCCCAAGTTTCGGGGCGACGCCAACTTCTACACTTGGCTCTATCGCATCGCCATGAACCTGTGCATTGACCGCCATCGGCGGGCGCTGGCGCGGGGCGAACCGCAAAAGGTCAGTCTGGACGATTTGGTGGTGGAACGGCGCCAATTAGACGAGGGCGACGAAGATGAAGCGTGGTGGGACGAACCTGACGCCAGCGAGCCGGAAGCCGAAGTCTTGCGGCGGGAGATGCGCCAAAAGGTCTGGGAAGCCGTGCAGCAGTTGCCGCCGCCGCTCAAACAAGTGATTTTGCTGCGGGAATATGAAGGGCTGTCGCTGCAAGAGATCGCCAAAATCGTCCGCACGAACGTGGGGACGGTCAAATCGCGCTTGTATCAAGCCCGCCAACACCTCAAGCGGTTGCTGGCGGCTTACTTTGACGAAGGTCTTTGAGAACCTGTCGGGCAAGGAGGCTCATGTTCAATGCGTTGCGAACAAAGTCGTCGCTGGATGTCATTGGCGCTGGACAATTTGTTGACCGACGAGCAAATGGCACACTTGCGCCGACACCTGACGGAGTGTGTCGGGTGTCGGGCAGAGTGGCGGTTGTTGCGGATGGTGCAAAAGGCGATGGTGACGACGCCGCCTGCGCCGATGCCTTATGACCTTGTGCCGATCGTCATGGAACGGGTGCGGGCGTTGCGACGGGAGCAGCCACGCACCTCAGGGCTGAGCCGCTGGATGGGAGGGCGTTATTGGCGCTGGGTAATGGCTACGGCGCTGCCGCTGGTGGTATGCATCACCCTGTGGGGCTTGCGTTGGCGTCACGACACCCACCGTTTGCCCGACAATTTTTACCTGAGCGCCCATGTCGTCAATGCCGCTCGCACAACGGCGGCTCCTGCGTTCGCCCCTATTTCGTTGGCATTGTCCAGCGTCCAATTTGCCGCCGGTGATGAAGAACCATGAACCGATGGATGGTCGTTCCGCTAACCCTCGCCGTCGTAGTGGTGGCGTGGGGCGATGAGCAAAGGGCGGTGGGGGTGTGGCGTTTGTTGCAACCGCCGCGCTTCCGCACCCTGCAGGGCACGGTTCAAGTCAGCGTCTTTGCCGAGCGACGGGGTGACCGTGTGTGGACGATGGAGATTTGGGCGGACGAACAGCGGAGCCGAACGCAGGTCACCCTACCGCACCCTGAAGGAAGCCGCCAAATCATCACGATCACGACGACCGACGCAGTGTGGATCCTTTTACCCTTTGCCAAGCGCGCTATTCGGCGGACGGGCATCACCCTGCCGTCATGGCGCGACCTGTGGGGATTTCGGTCAGACAAATTGGACTTGGCACAACGCAACTATACCCTGCGGATACTTAAACGCGAATCGGTCGCAGGCTTGCCGTGCTTGGTGTTGGAACTTATCCCCAAATTTCGGGGCAACCCGATACGGCGCCTTTGGGTCCATCCTCCCACCCGTTTGCCATTGCAGTTGGAGCGCTACTCGCCTGACGGTAAATTAGAAATTCGCGTCGCTTTCACGGACATCAAAATCAATCAGCCTCTACCGCTGCTCATCTTTGACACAAGTTTGCCGTCGGATTGGCAGCAAGTGGATGCTCCGGTGCGCCGAAGCCCATTACCCCTCGCCAACGCCGAAGCGGTTTTAGGTTTCCCTCTCTTGATGCCCGCGTGGGTGCCACCAGGCTATGTGTTAGACGGTGCCTTTGTGATTCAGGACCGGCGATGGAAAGTTGCCCACATCCTTTACACCGACGGCATCAGTGTGATCTCCGTCTTTGAGCATCCCGCCCCTTCGCGGGAACAGCGGTTCGGTCCGCCCAAACGACGGCATGGTGGAGAAGCACCACCCCCTCCAGCAATGCGCATGTTCCCCCAGCAATGGCTGCGCCGCGAAATCGGACAGTTGCAGGTCGTGCTCGTCGCCGAGACGACTCGCGAGTGGTTGGAACGCATGGCAGATAGCCTGCAGGACAGAGTGGCGACCGAACGCTGACCTGTCGCATCGGTTAGCGCATGGACAAGGAGGGATCGCCCAATGGCGGCAGCGTCCTTGGTGACTGACCCGTTGAGTCAAGCGGTCGGAGAATGGTTGATACAGCAGGGTAAATTGACCCCTGAGCAGTGGCGAGAAGCTATCGCCTCAACGGCGCGTGTCAACGGCGGCAAACAGTGGACGGAAGCGTTGGTGGAGTTGGGCTATTGCTCCGAGGACGATGTTTTGCACGCCCTCAGCGCTGTCCTGCAATTGCCCCTTGTCAACCTGCGGGAGGAGCCGATTGACCCCGACGCCTTAGCGTTGGTCCCAGCGGAAATGGCGTTTCGGCATCAGGTGCTCCCGCTGCGCAAAGAGAACGGCGTGCTTATCGTCGCCGTTGCCGACCCGCTCAATGTAGAAGCTGAAAGTTTGCTGCGGTTCGTCACGGGGCTGTCTGTGCGCATCGTGTTGGCGAAGCCGTCGGAAGTGCGGACACAGTTGGAGCAGCACTACATGCGCCGCGTCATCGCTGAAGCGGAGACCGAAGACATTGAGGTCATTCGGGAGGCGGAAGAGGACATCGGCGACCCGACGCGCCTCGCTCGCGAGGCGTTGGTCATTCGGCTCGTCAACATGCTTATCCGCAACGCCGTCCGCGAGCGCGCCAGCGACATCCACATTGAGCCGTTAGAACGCGAACTGCGGGTGCGTTACCGCGTGGACGGCGTCTTGCATGAAGTGCCCGCCCCTGCCAAGCGGCTGCATCCCGCCATCGTCAGCCGCATCAAAATCATGGCGAACTTAGACATCACCGAACGGCGCAAACCGCAGGACGGGCGCATCAAGGTCCGCATCTTGGGGCGCGAGGTGGACATCCGCGTCTCCATCCTCCCGACGGTCTTCGGTGAAAGCGTCGTCATGCGGTTGCTGGACAAGGCGGCGATGAACTTCACCCTCAAAGACTTGGGCATGTTGCCCGACGATTTGGCGAAGTTTGAGGGGCTCATCAAAATCCCCTACGGCATCATCTTGGCGACAGGTCCGACGGGCAGCGGCAAAACGACGACCTTACACGCTGCCCTTAAACGCATCTACTCGCCTGAACGCAAAATCATCACGATTGAAGACCCCGTTGAGTATCAACTGGAGGGAGTCACGCAAATTCAGGTCAATCCCGCTGTCGGTTTGACTTTTGCGACGGGGCTGCGGTCTATCCTGCGGCACGACCCCGATGTCGTCATGGTCGGTGAAATCCGCGACCACGAGACAGCGGAAATTGCTATCCACTCTGCGCTGACAGGGCACCTGGTCTTCAGCACGCTGCACACCAACGATGCGCCTGGCGCCATCACCCGTTTGATTGAGATGGGCATTGAGCCCTTTTTGGTGGCGTCGTCCGTTGAAGGTGTGTTGGCGCAGCGGTTGGTGCGGCGCATCTGCCAACGCTGCAAGGAGCCTTATCGCCCGTCCGATGCAGTGTGGGAGTATCTCGTCGCTCAAGGGTTCGTGCAATCGGACGAACCCGTGCTGTGGCGGGGGCGCGGCTGCCCCGAATGTCGTTTCTCTGGTTACAGCGGGCGGACTGGCATCTTTGAAGTCCTTGTCATGGACGATGACTTGCGCGATTTGGTCTTGCGCAAGGCGTCATCCCATGAGATCCGCCAAGCCGCGATGGAGAAGGGCATGCGCACCCTTTACCAAGACGGCATGCTCAAAACGGCGCTGGGCATCACGACGGTGGAGGAAGTGGAGCGGGTCACCCACGCCGCTGAAGCCGATTGACACGCGGTGACGCAAAATAACGGCTGGGTGACCCCCGATGGAGTTGGACGGCAAAGTCCTTTTGGTCGGCGTGACAGGCAGCATCGCTATCTACAAGGCGTGCGAGTTGGTCAGTCAACTGCGACAGAAGGGCGCTGCGGTGCACGTGCTCATGACGCCTCGTGCCGCTCGGCTCATCGCGCCCTTAACTTTTCACGCCCTTTCGGGCAACCCCGTCGTTAGCGATCTGTTCGTCGCGGAGACACACGCCGTTCAACATGTCGCTTTAGCCGAACGCGCCGACGGGTTTGTCATTGCCCCCGCCACCGCTAACGCGCTGGCGAAGTTAGCGTTGGGCATCGCTGACGACGCCGTGACGACGACGGCGTTGGCGTGTTCTGCCCCGTTAGTCATCGCACCCGCGATGGAGACGCACATGTGGCAGCACCCTACCACGCAGCAGCACATCAAAACGCTGCAAAGTCGGGGTGCGTTTATCGTGCCGCCCGAAGAGGGTTGGTTGGCGTCGGGCAAAAAAGGGGTCGGGCGGTTGGCGAGCGTGGAGCGCATCATCGCCACTTTGCAGCGAGCATTGCGCTGGCAGCGGGGTAACGACCTCGCAGGCTGGCGCGTCGTCGTCACAGCGGGTGCCACGCGCGAATTTTTTGACCCCGTTCGCTTCATCTCTAACCCCTCATCGGGCAAAATGGGCGTCGCTATCGCGCAAGCGGCAAAAATGCGGGGCGCCCAAGTCGTGCTCATCGCAGGGCACATGGAAGTGCCGCCCCCCGACGGCGTTGAAGTCGTGCCAGCGCGCACTGCCGACGAGATGTTGGAAGCCGTCCTGCGTTACGCCGATTGGTTGGAAGTGCTGGTGAGCGCCGCTGCCATCGCTGATTTCACACCCAAGCAGGTCGCAGCGGAAAAACTGCGCCGTTCAGCGACGGAAACGCTGCTGCTGGAATTGGTGCCGACTCCCGATGTCCTGACGGCAGTGCGACAGCGTCGCCCGGATGCGTTTTTGGTCGGGTTTGCAGCGGAAATCGGCGACCCGACAGCGAGCGCGCGCGAAAAACTGCAACGCAAGGGGTTGGACTTAATTGTCGCCAACGATGTCAGTCAGCCCGACGCGGGGTTTGGCGCTGACACCAATCGTTGCGTGCTGGTTACCCAAGATGGGAAAGTAGAAGCGCTACCGCTGATGAGCAAGTGGGAAGTGGCACATTACATTTGGGATGCCGTCGTTCGCTTGCGCAGGGGTATGATGGGTTGAAAAGGCGCCATCGCGGCAATCATCCGCTACACCGACTAACCCGAACGAGTTGGCCCACGGCGCTGCAGGCTATGACGTGCCCTGCAGGTGGGACCGGGAAGAAAGCGATGCCACCGGAAAGTTCAGCGTCGTAACGCCCCGCGCCAAACGGGCGCAAAATTGTCGGTGTCAGTGTTCGTTCACCGCGTGGGGGCAAATTGGCTGTTTGCCTACTGCCGCACGCATCCTGCCGTCGTTCGCTGGTGGAAGGAGTGGACAGCGCCGATGCGGATTTTGATCACAGGCATCACGGGGTTTGTCGGGTCGCATATGGCGGAGTTTGCATTAGAGCAGGGCGCAGAAGTGTTTGGGACTTACCGCTGGCGGTCGCGCATGGACAATGTTCAGCATCTGCTGTCGCATATTCGGCTCCTTGAGTGCGACTTGCGCGACGCCACCTCCGTCCGCAACGCCGTCAAGGAAGCCATGCCCGATTGGATTTTCCACTTGGCGGCGCAAAGTTATGTCCCGACGAGTTGGACGGCGCCCGCTGACACGATGCACATCAATGTCATCGGCACCATCCACCTGTTTGAAGCTGTGCGCCAGTTGGACTTGGACTGTCGCATCCAAGTCGCTGGGAGCAGCGAGGAATATGGCTTGCAGTTTGAGCACGAATTGCCCATCAAGGAAACGAACCCGTTGCGCCCGCTGTCGCCTTACGCCGTCAGCAAAGTCGCTCAAGACTTGCTGGGCTTTCAATATCACCGCAGTTACGGCATGTTCATCGTCCGGACAAGGGCGTTCAACCACAGCGGTCCGCGCCGCCCTGAAGCCTTCGTGGATTCGGGGTTCGCGTGGCAAATCGCCCGCATTGAAGCAGGACTGCAAGAGCCCGTCATTTGGGTCGGCAACTTGGAAGCGCAACGCGACTTCACCGATGTCCGCGACATCGTGCGCGCCTATTGGCTGGCGCTGGAAAAGGGCGTGCCTGGCGAGGTTTACAACATCGCCAGCGGTAAGGCGTGGCGCATCCGTGAGGTGCTGGATTTGTTGTTAAGCATGGCAAAGGTGCCCGTGGAAGTGCGTCAAGACCCTGCGCGGATGCGCCCGTCCGATGTGCCCGTGCTGGTCGGCGATAGCACCAAGTTCCGCCAGCAAGTGGGCTGGCAACCTCAAATCCCTTACGAGCAAACGCTCCGCGATATGCTGGACTACTGGCGCGCTCGGACCAAAGGGCAATGAACCCAACCGTGGGGACAACGCGCAAACGCCCCAACGGTCAGGGCGCAGCGTGCTGTGCCCAGAGGGCGGAGGTGTGATGCGATGGCGAACGAACGCTGGGAGCAGTTGGTGGACAACATTTTGCTCACCTTTTGGCAAGACGACCCCGTGTTTGCCACAGCGTGTGGCGTGCACGATTACGACGACCGTTTGGCGTCCATGAGCCCTGATGCCATTGAGCAACATGTCGCTACGCTCAAGCGCTTCATCCGCGAACTGGAGCAATGGGACGACGCTTTGACGCCCGACGAGGATGCCGACCGCAAAGCGCTGTTGGCAAAACTCAAAGACAGCGTGCTGGATTGGGAGCACATTCGCTGGCACACCAAAGAGCCCGCCCTTTACCTTGACCATGCCCTTTATGGCGCCTACTTGCTCATCGCCCGCGCTTTCGCGCCGTTGCCCCAGCGGATGGAAAACCTCGCCAAGCGGTTGCGAGAGTTGCGGCGCGTGCTCACCGAAGCGCAAGGGAACATCATGCCCGATAGCGTTCCCGCTGTTTACCTTGAGACGGCGGTGGAAACGCTGGACGGTGCAAAAAGTTTTTTGAGCACGACGGTCCCGCAGGTCGCTGAGCAATTGACGGACGCCGCATTGCGTCGCGAAGTGTTGCGGGCGGTGGACGAAGCGGGATTAGCGCTGACAGATTTTGAGCGCTGGCTACAAGAACGCGTCGCGCCCCGCGCACGGGGCAATTACGCCATCGGCACCGATTTCTTTGTCGCCAAACTGCGGGACGAGCATTTGTTGTCCGAAACGCCCGACGAGTTGGAAGCGATGGCTCGGGAAGTGCTGACGCAAACGCAGGCGGAGTTGGCAAAGGTTGCCCGCCAGATTGACCCTGACCTGCCTTGGTTTGAGTTGGTGGAGCGGCTGAAAGCCCATCACCCGCCCCGCGATCGCATCGTGGAAACTTACACCGAGGAAGTCGCCAAAGCCCGCCAGTTCGTCGCGGACAAAAACCTCGCCACGCTGCCTGAAGGCGAACGGTTGCGGGTCGTGGAGACACCACCTTTTGAGCGGGCGACGACCCCTTACGCCGCTTACATGCCCCCTGCCCCTTTTGACCCCAACAGCGAGGGCTTGTTCTATGTCACGCCCGTTGACCCCAAGGAGCCGCGCGAGGTGCAGGAAGACCGCTTGCGGGGGCATTGCCTGTTCGCCTTACCCATCACCGTCATCCACGAAGCCTACCCAGGGCACCATTTGCAACTGTCCGTCGCCGCTCGGTTGCCCTCCAAAGTCCGCAAGGTGTTCGGCAACAACCTGTTCGTGGAAGGGTGGGCGCTCTACTGTGAGGAGTTGATGTGGGAACAAGGCTACACCGACGATGTGCGGGTGCGGTTGTTCCAACTCAAGGATTTGGTCTGGCGAGCAGTGCGGGTCATCGTGGACATCGGCTTGCACTGCAAGGACATGAGTTTCGTGGAAGCGGTGCAATGGCTGGTGCAAGAAGCCCACTTGGAGCGCGCCAACGCTGAAGCAGAAGTCCGCCGTTACACCGCGTCGCCGACGCAACCGCTTTCCTACCTGACGGGCAAGATGGCAATTTTGCGGTTGCGTGCGGAAATGCAGAGGCGACAAGGCGCCACCTTCCTGCTGCGAGCGTTTCACGACCGCTTGCTGCAAGCAGGCGGGCTACCGATAGCGTTGGTGCGGGAGTTGCTGCTACAAAACGCATGACAACGCAGCGAGGTTCTCCGCTGCCAGCCGTCTGAGCACTTCCATCCGCTTGCGCAGATGTTCGGTGTACCCAACGCGTTATTTATCGGCGTCGCGCAAAGGGCACGCTGTAACGCTCCTCCGCCCAGACATCGCCCCGCATGTGATAGCCGCGTTGCTCCCAGTAGCCAGGGCGGTCTTCCGCCATCAATTCCAACCCACACAACCACTTGGCGCTTTTCCACCCGTAGCGGCTGGGCACGAGCAACCGCAGCGGGTAACCGTGTTCAGGCGACAACGGTTCGCCGTTGACTGCCCAGACCAACATGCCGTCGTCCAGCACGACTTGCAAATCCAAGTTGGTCATGTAGCCGTCACAACTGTGCGCCATAACGAAACGGGCTTCAGGTTTGGGGCGCGCCAGCGCTAACACTTCCCGCACCCAAACGCCTTCCCATTCGTCGCCCAAGCGGCTCCACCCTGTGACGCAGTGAAAATCGCAGACGCGCCGCACGACCGGCAGCGCCCGCACTTGCTCAAAGGTCAACGCCACTTCCCGCTCCACCAGCCCGAACAAGCGCAACCGCCACTGGGCAATATCCACGACGGGCACGCCGTTGGACAGCATGACGGGAAAAGTGCGGACAACCCGCTGACGCGGCGGCAAGCGTTCCTCTCGCTCGCCCACCAGTGTTCACCTCGTTGCACTTATTGTCGGACAGGGATCGTCTGACCCTACGCGATTGCGACCTGCCTTTGCGACCATCGGCGCGCATGTCAACGCGCCCGCTGAGGCACGAACCGCACTTGCGCAACAATTTTCGTTTGCAACGCCGTCAAGTGTGCCGTCGCAAAAGGGGCATCGTCAAGGCGGGGCACGATGCGTTGCACCTGCGTCGCCCACTGGCGGGCGTTGGCGCGTTCCCACGCCGGCAACGCGGGTGCCGCTGCCGTGAGGCAACGGGCTGCTTGCCGGCAATATTGACGGGCGTCATCGGGGCGACGCTCCTGCATCGCCGCTGTCGCTGCCTGCAAGTAACCCTGCGCCGCCCACAGCCGCATCCGCCCGACGAGCCACTGGTGGCAGTGAGGGGCGTTTTGCGTCGCCTGCCAAAAAGTGCGCAAAATTTGTCTGCCGTCATCGTCGGGCAAATAGGCGAAAGCGCGGTCAACATCATCCTCGGCAGCCATCCGCTGCCACTGTTGGGCGACCTTACACCACACGGCTGCGCGCTGCGCTAATTGCGCGGAAGGGGGTGCCCATTTGCAACCCGCCAACGCAGCGATGGCGAGACACAAGCAGGCAAAACGGGCGCGCCACCACTCTTTGCGGTTCGGGTTGCTATTGGCACTCATCGGCATGGCGCTTTGGCTTTGCTGGCGCATCACCTACGATCACCGACCGCCGCCGACAAAACTGCGCCCGATCGCTGTCGTGGATGCCGGGCACGGAGCCATTTTGCCCTCCGGAATTTGGGACACAGGCGCCATCCGTTACGGATTGCGCGAAGCCGATGTCGTCTTGGACATCGCTTACCGCTGTCAAAGCCACTTGGAGCGGCGCGGCTGGGTCGCTGTCTTGACCCGCGACACCGCTGTCACGCCCTTCACCCTTGCGGAACGGACGGCGTTAGCGGAGCGCATCAATGCCGATGTGTTCGTCTCGCTACACTTAAACAGTTACCCGTCGCCGCAACCGCACGGCGTTACCGTGTTTTACTGGTCACCGCAAAGCCAGCCGTTGGCGGCGTTGTTGCAAACGCAGTTGAGCCAACGATTGGGGTTGCGTGATCGGGGCATTGAACGAGGGACATTCACCGTTTTGGTCACGGCAGCGATGCCCGCTGTGTTGGTGGAGTTGGGCTTTTTGTCCAACCCGCAGGATGCACAGAAATTGCGCAACCCACAGTTCCGCGAGCGAGCGGCAATCGTGTTGGCGGAAACTTTGACGGCGTGGTGGGGCGCTCAAAGGGAGGGGCAGGAGCGTCGGGTCACACGCTTTTCGTCGGTGCCCTTTCGGCACTGATGCGCTCTTGGGCGCATTCCCGATGTTCGTCGGTGACCCCGACCGCTCCTGCCGTCGTTGGCTCCTTTGTGGCGGGTGTTTGAATTATGCCCGCACGGTCATCTGTTCTGCGAGAGCCTGTAAGCGGGCGATGCGCTCTTCCGTCGGCGGATGGGTGCGGAACAGGTTCGCAAGCGCACCCCAAGCAGACTGCCCCCCTGCCAGCGGGCTGACGATGAACAGGTGTGCCGTCGCGGGGCTCGTCTCCATCGGGACGAGTTGCACACCCCGCTCCAGTTTTGCCAGTGCTGACGCCAGCGCTAACGGCTTGCCGCTAATGTAAGCGCCCCCTTCGTCTGCGAGGAACTCGCGGGCGCGCGAAATCGCCAGTTGAATGAGCATCGCCGCCAACGGTAGAACGATAACGCCGACAAGCAACCCTACCAGCACCAGCGGGTTGTTACCGCGTTCACGGTCATCGCCACCCCACGCGCCAAACCACAGGAAGAAGCGGGCAAAGTCTGCCAGCACGGCGATTGCGCCCGCCAGCGTCGCAGCGACGACCATGACGAGCGTGTCGCGGTGCTTGATGTGAGCGAGTTCATGGGCGATCACGCCTTCCAACTCGTCACGGTTGAGCAGCCGCACAATGCCTTCCGTGACGGCGACGGCAGCGTGATGGGGGTCGCGCCCTGTCGCGAAGGCGTTGGGCGTTTCCGTCGGAATCAGGTAAACGCGAGGCTTAGGGATGCCCGCCCGTCTCGCCAGGCGCTCTACGATTTCGTGCAATTCCGGGGCTTCCCATTCCGCCAACTCGCGCGCCCCGTGCATCGCCAACACGATGCGGTCACTGAAGAAATAGGCGACAAAGTTCATCATGCCTGCCAAAAGCAGGGCGATGAGCATCCCGTGCTGCCCACCGACCATCTTGCCAAACAGCACGAACAACACGGTCAGAACACTTAGCAGCAGCAGCGTCTTGAGTTGGTTCATCGCATCACCAGCGCTCCCTCCGAGCGCCACCGACATTTTAGCACACGGTAGCAAACAATGCTTTACCCTGCCGAGACATCGGCGGCTGCGATGCCGAGCGGAAAAAGTTACCGTTACAACTGCACGAAGTAGGTCTCAACGGCGATGTCAATGAGTTCACGGGTCAGTTTGTACTGCCAGCCGAGGTAGTTGCAGTAATCGCGGGCTTGCAAAAGCAAGTCGCGCGGGTGCACCGCCCGAAAGCCTCGTCCCGCTTGCTTGTAGTGGCGGTCAATCAGGTAGTCCAAAATTTCGGGGTCATACTCAAAGCCCATCGCTGCGGCGACCCGCCGAAAGATTTCGCGGAACTCCCCTTCGCTGGGGTCGCCGATTTCAATCTTGTAGCGGATGCGCCGCAAGAACGCCTCTTCCACCAAATCGCGCGGGGCAAGGTTGGTGGAGAAGATGATAAGCACTTTGAAAGGCACGACGATTTGTTCGCCTGTCTGCAGTGTGTAAAAGTCAACGCTTTTCTCCAGCGGGACGATCCAGCGGTTCAGTAAGTCCTTAGGGTGCACCCGTTGCCGCCCGAAGTCGTCAATCATGAAGACGCCACCGTTGGCTTTCAACTGCAACGGGGCGTTGTAGAACTTGACGACAGGGTCATACGCCAGTTCCAAGTTTTCCATCCGCAATTCCCCGCCGACGACAATGAAGGGGCGCTTACACAACACCCACCGCCGGTCGGATTGCTGGACAGCGCCCTCGTCTACCGGGATGGGTTCGTGGTAGGCGGAGTCAAAGAAACGGATGATTTGTCCGCCGACCTCCAGCGCGTAGGGCACCAACACACCCCCCCGCAGCGCCCGCGCAAACCGTTCGGCGATGGAGGTTTTGCCGTTGCCGGCGTTGCCATACAGGAACATGGATTTGCCTGAGTTGAAGGCTGGTCCCAGTTTGCGGATCAACCGCTCGTTGACGACCAAATCGCTCAGCGCGTCCCGCAGGACTTGTTCCGTTAACCCTTCCCAAGGCACTTGGTAGCGCTCAATGTAGTCGGTGTAGACGCGAATAGGCACCGGTGCGGGACCGACATACGCGCTTTGCTCCATCAACTCTTTGGCACGGGTAATGCCTTTGCCCGTCAATGCGTAAATCCACTGGGTCGCAAACTGGCTCAACCCTCGGCGCACTTCCAGCAACTCTTCGTCCCGCAGAAAACGCAGCACTTGGTCTAGCACATTGAAGAAGGGCAGTTTGAGTTGGTCTGCTAACTCGTTGCCCAGCAGCGTGCCCCGCACATACAGCGTCTTAAGCATCAAATCGGCGATGAAGTCTAAATTGAGCCCCGTCTCTTCCACGCTCTCGGGCGCGGGCGGGAGTTCAGGAAGCCCGTCGCCGACTTTGATGCCTGCCTTCTCCTTCGTGGCTGTCATTGCCCGTACCCTCCTTGGCGGCGCAACCGTTGTTGTGGCAGTGCCACAAACAACAATCGGCACGCTGCCGACGAACCTTCAAATTCAAAGGGGCACCGAGCTGGACGGGGCAACGACAGCGGCACCCGCTTCCTGCAGGCTCAGAACAATTTCCGTCCGCACTCGTTCGTTCGCTTCCACCGTCAAGGCGTCTTGCAGTGCTGCCAACGCCGCGCTCGTTCCGATTCGTCCCAACGCCCACGCCGCGTGTTCCCGCACGACAGGGTCGGGGTCACGCTCTAACAGGCGGATGAGCAACGGCACCGCCCGCACCTCCCGCAGGTTGCCGACCGCGACGCTCGCGTTGCGCACCAACCCTGACCGTTTCGCTCGCTTCAGGGGGCTACCTTTGAACCGCTCGCGGAACTCTTCCTCGGTCAGCGTCAAAAGGTCCAGCAATTCTGGTGCCGCCCAAGGACGGGGTTTGAAGGCGTCCTCATGGGTCGGCGTCGCCTTGCGGTTCCAAGGACAAACCTCTTGGCAAATGTCGCAGCCGAAAATCCATGTGCCCATCAGCGGGCGCAACTCGCGCGGGATGCTGCCCCGCAGCTCAATCGTCAGGTAAGAGATGCAGCGGCGGGCATCCAGTCGGTAGGGACCGACAAACGCGCCCGTGGGGCACGCTGTCAGGCAACGGGTGCATTTGCCGCAGTGGTTACGGACAAAAGGGGCATCGGGCGCCAATTCCACATTGACGATCAATTCGCCCAGAAATAGCCACGACCCCTTATGCGGGTTAATGAGGCAAGTGTTTTTGCCGATCCAACCCAACCCCGCTTGCACCGCTGCGTCCCGCTCCAAAATCGGACCTGTGTCCACATACGCTTTGCCCCGCACGCTGTCGCCGAGCAACGCCCGTAGGTAATCCAACAGCGCTTCCAGCTTACACAAGACGACATCGTGGTAATCTGCCCCCCACGCGTAGCGCGACACCAGCCCGTGCGGTTCGCCCCTCACGGGCAATTGCTCATCGGGTGCAAAGTAGTTGATAGCGCCGACGATGACCGATTTAGCGTCAGGTAAAATGAGCCGTAAGTCCTTGCGTTTCTCCTTACCCCGTTCCATGTAAGCCATCGCGCCGTGAAAGCCCTGGGCCAGCCATTGCTCATAGTGCGGATAGGTCGGCGGCGATTGGACGGGCGCAATGCCGATGAGGTCAAACCCCAATTCCCTGCCCCGCTGTTTGACCATCAACGCCAATTGCTGAGGCGTCAAAGAAGCCACGCCCATCACCCCGCAAGATTGTAGCGAACGCTGTCGGCGACGGTTAGTAAAGACACGACGCACCACACCTTAAAAACTGTGGCAAAGTCATTGCGGTCACACAACATTGCGACAGCGAACGGAGGTGGCTTTTGCGATGGCGTGGATTTATTGCCTGAACACCAGCACCATTCAACCCGCGTCGTTGCCCGATAAAATCCAAATCGCCGCCAAAGCAGGGTATCAGGCGATTGAGTTGTGGTTTGCTGACATCCGTAACTACCAAAACACGGGAGGGTCGCTGGACGATGTGGTCAAGATGCTGCAAGATGCGGGGCTGCAGGTGCCCAGCATGATTGCCCTGCACGGTTGGATGGACGCGCACGGTGACGCGTATGTGCGGGCGATGGAGGAGTGTAAGGAGTTGCTGGCACTGGCAGCGAAGTTGGGCTGCAAGCGAGTCGTCGCCTCACCGTCCATGCGGTTGGAAGCGGCGCCGTTGGATGTGGACGATACTGCCCGCCGGTTCAGCGAACTGCTCAAAATCGGGCGAGAGGTCGGCGCACTACCGATGATGGAATTTTTGGGCTTCTCGCCAAAAGTCTCGCGGGTTGATCAAGCGTGGGAGATCGTCAAGCGCACGGGCGACCCCGAAGCCGCCATCGTCCTTGACCCCTTCCACCTGTGGCGGGGTGGTTCATCGCTCAACGATGTGCCGGATTTGACGGGAGAACGCATCGGAATCTTGCACTTCAACGATGTGCCTGCCGGCGTGCCGCGCGAGTTTGCAGGCGACGAAGTGCGGGTCATGCCCGGCGACGGGCACCTGCCGCTGAAAGAACTTATCGCCGAAATCAAGCGGCGCGGCTACGAAGGCGTCATCTCGCTGGAGTTGTTCAACCGCACCTATTGGCAGCAAGACCCCTACGAAGTCGCCCGAATCGGCTTAGAGAAAATGCGCGCCGTCGTGGAAGGGTAGGGGACAAACAAGCGCAATGCGCGCACGAAAATGTTCCTAGCTGCGGTTAAGTGACCCTACCGTGCGCCAATTGTTGTCATCGGTTAAAAAGCATCGCCACAACTACCGCAAGCGCGGGCGACAGTGGGTGATAATGTGTTTGTGCGGGATTGAAATGTGCCACCGACAAAAAGTCGTCAGGTTTCAAGCGACGGTCTTTTGGCTTGCACCTTTACGCCGCTGTGCATGTTGAAGGGTAGACATTGCCCCAGAACTTGGTCACAGGGTCAGTGGATAGGAGGTTTGATTGGTGTTGACAGCACAGGAGTAAAGGTCACCAAGCGAGGGAAGGGATGAGAAAAAAGAGGCAAGGCTACATCAGGGTTCACGGGGCTTTGCCTGCTCAACTATTTTCCGACGCTTATTCTTATCCGCCGATGAGAACCTGCCACCGCTGGAGAGGTAAGTAACTGTTAAGCCGTTGTCTCTGAAGATGCGTTTCACGGACGATTTCCGCGCCATGTGCGGGGTTGACCGAAAGGCGCGACTCCACACCCCCGTAACCGTAGCGCTTTGCTGCTTCAACAATTCGCTCTACCGTCCAACTCGGACACGCCCAAGTCATTAACGCTAACCTCATCGCCGTCACACTCCTTTCAAGCAGAGAACGACAATCGGTGGGTGGCAAAGTCCCCGCCTTACATTGTGACGACAAAGTGGCTTTTTGACACAGGCGGAAAAGTCGTCGGCTCGTTTTAAGCGAATAGGGATGAAAGATTGACAATTTGTTCGGCAGGGGTAGTCTCACAGTTGCTCGGAACATCTTGACATCTGGCATTGTCCTGCAACCCCGCTAAAATCACTGAAGCGGGTTGTTTGCAAGCCCAAGCGTCGTTCGGGCATTTACAATCTCGGGTGATCACAACATGGGACAATTGCCGCTGCTGCCACTAATGGATAAGCGACAACGCAGCCGACATTTTGCTCGCCGCGAGAAAGTGTTGGGGCAATTTTTCACTTCACCAGCATTGGCGGCTTGGGTGGTTGAAATTGCAACTTCAATGCTCACCAGTTTTCACTCTGCTTTGGATCCCGCTTGCGGCGACGGTGTTTTTCTGCGTCAGATGCTCCAGCACAATTTTGAAACGGTCGTCGGCATTGATGTGGATGCAGCGGTTTTGAAAGTTTGCGCTCAGCAACTCAACGATGAAAAACGCTTGCATTTGCGCTGCAGTGATGCTTTGTGGTTGCTGAACGAATTGAGTGAGCGTTTTGACCTTGTGGCAACTAACCCACCGTTTTCGGCAAAGTATGGACGGGTGAGTGAGCCATCCCTGCTGCGCCGTTTTGAGTTGGGGCATGGGCGTAGCAGCGAAGCAATTGAGTCACTGTTTTTGGAGTTGTGCGTTCGCAGTCTGCGCCCTAATGGCGTACTTGCCATCGTGTTGCCTGAAGGCATCTTCGCTAACTTGACACAAGAACGGGTGCGCCAATGGCTTTGCCGTCATGCTACGCCACTTGCCATTGTCAGTCTATCCCGTGCTTTTTTCGCAGCCAAAAGTTGTGTGCTGTTTGCTCGCAAGCAACCTGCTAACCCCGATAACCTTGTGCTGCTTGCTCATGCAGAAAACGAAACTGATTTAGCGAACATCGCACAACAAATTCGTTGCCAGAGTGGATTGCTCAAACCTGTCAAGGAGTTACTGAACGACATGTCACCTTTACATCACTTGAATGTGCCGAAGTTGCGAAGTGTTTTCCCGCTACTTCCTCTGAAAGCGCTGATTTGGGATATGAGGAGCGGTAGCACAGAGTATGGAGCGAAGCGCCGATTTACTGACCACGGTATCCCGTTCATTTCCGCTAAAACGGTGACGCCTTTCGGGATAGATCTGCGACGAGATGGGCGGTTTGTAGCAAAGGGTAGTCCGATGGACAAACCACAGGCGCGAACGAAAGTAGGAGATGTCGTGTTCGTGAGGGTTGGCGTTGGTTGCATTGGGCGCACCGCTGCCGTTTTGCACGATGACGAAACGGGTGTTGCTGACGACTACCTTTACATCCTCAGGTTTCGCACCGACTTGTTATTGCCGGAATTTTTCGCCTTGTTTGCTCAGACTCGCATGTTCCAGCAGCAGTTGGAGCGCATTAAGCGCGGGACGGGAACGGTGACCGTGCCACAACGGTTGTTGCACGAAATTTTAGTGCCCGTTCCACCAATGGATGTTCAACAGCAATTTGCTATCGCCTATCGTCAACTCCACGACCGCTACCGCAATGGCACAGCAAGCGTTGATGAACTTGAAGCGTTAGTTACTCGTTTGGAGCACATTTTAATGGGTGATAAAGATGCCGCGTGAATTCGTTAGAGTGGATTGGGACGAAAACGCTAAGCGCATTGTTTGCTACTTACCACTTACAAAGCCGACAGGGAGATGCCGGGTGAAGCGTAATGGTCAACCCGTTCCTGTCAGGCGGGTTCATCTCCAACCCAATGATGTGCTGGAATGGCAAATTGCCTACAAGGACGATACTGGTAAACCTGCAGAATTGGGCGAAATGCTCCAGTTAGCATTTAAACACGGGTTACTTGGAGTGGATGACATGAGACACCTGCAGTCGCTCGTTGAAACCCAAACAAGGTTTTGCGAGGAAGTGTTCCGCGTTCAGGATGAGCCAACACCAGAGGAGTTTGTGGGTTTTGAGGTCTGGTGGCGCAAGCATCCAGTCTTGCATCGCGAAGTTGACGATGCAGCAATCATTGAAATTGAAGTGCGCCATCGCCAGAAGGCTGTCGGGTTTCAAGCGATGGTGTTTTTGCTCGTGCCTTTGTGTTATTGTGAGCCACCCAACCTAATCGGTAGAACGGCAGAGCGGAACGAACATGCCCTCTGGTCGCCGCCGATGGAAGTTTTAAAAGTGCTGGTGCAAGCGTTCGCTATCGCATCAAAACGCCACAAAGATGACATGGTGAAATTGCTGAGAGAGATTCCACTGCTGCGAGACCCATAAACGACGCAGAAAGAAAGTGTCCTTGACAACTTGTCAGTTCAAGTGAAAGAGAGAACATCGCAGGAGAGTAAAAGCATGGATGATGCATCCTGTCAAGTTGTAGCGTTTAGCGAAAGGAGTGATGCTTATGTGCCCTCGGGAAGTGACGGAGCAGTGGGAGTTGCAATGGCTTTCGCCACATGCAGCGAAAAGCGCTTTGAGCAAGGGGCGGAAGGTTCCCGAGCCCAAATGTCCTATCCGCACTGAGTTTCAGCGCGACCGTGACCGCATCTTGCACAGCAAAGCCTTTCGCCGGTTGATGCACAAGACTCAGGTGTTCATCGCCCCGCGCGGTGACCACTACCGCACCCGTTTGACCCACACCTTAGAAGTCGCCCAAATCGCCCGCACAATCTGCCGTGCTTTGCGGCTCAACGAGGATTTGGTAGAAGCCATTGCCCTCGGACACGACTTAGGGCATCCGCCTTTTGGGCATGAGGGCGAAGAAGCGTTGGACGCTGCCTACCGCAAATACGACCCTGAGGCGCGCTTTCGTCACTACGAACAAAGTTTGCGGGTCGTGGAAATTTTGGAGCGGGACGGGCAAGGGCTGAATTTGACCTATGAGGTGTTGGACGGGATCGGCTACCACTCCAAAGGGCAAAAGGACTTGGTGCTCCAACCCGATGACGATGAGCCTTTGCCGTCCACCTTAGAAGGACAAGTCGTCCGCGTCGCCGACCGCATCGCTTATGTCAACCACGATTTGGACGACGCCATTCGCGCGGGCATTCTGACGCTAGACGATGTGCCCGCTTCCATCTTAGATGTGCTGGGACGCACCCACTCACAACGCATCACGACGCTCGTCTGGGACATCATTCAACAGGGCATCGAGGACGGTCGGCTCAAGATGAGCCCAAAGGTGCTGCAAGCGCTGAACGACCTGAAAGACTTTTTGTTTGAGCGTGTTTACCTGAACGCCAAACAGGTCAAGGCGGAAACTAACAAGTGTCGGCTCGTCATTGAGCAACTGTTTGACTACTACATGGCGCATCCAAGCGAGTTGCCCATCAGTCCGCCCGACAAAAGCGGGTTGACGCGAAAAGAGTTAGCGCGGCTGGTCTGCGACTACATCGCCGGCATGACCGACCGCTACGCCATTGACCTATTCACCCGCCTGTTTGTCCCGCAAGGTTGGCAAGTGGCGTGAGACCTTTTCGTCTTGTCGTGGCGGGCACGATTTAAATTCCGACAGCGCGTGGGTTCCAAGTGCCCTGTGCGACGGCAGGGACGAAAGTGACCAAATCGGGGGCAGGCAGGGCGATGGTGCGTCCTTCTTCGGCGCTGCGATAAGCCGCCATTAGCAATTCCGTCACCCGCATGCCTTCGTCCAGCGTGCTGAAGGGGCGTTCGCCCTGCAGAAAGCAGCGCACCATGTGGCGGTTCTCGGCGATGTAACCGTAGGTGTGGGCTTCATCGGCGATGTAAGGCATCAATCCCTGCTCAGCGTTTTGCTTTTCCACCAAGTCTTCGCCTGTTGGTCCTGTTACATGGCGGCTGAAAAAGATTTGCCCTTCGCCCGCCAAAGTGTTGATTTGCAGGGAGTATTCGGGACCGAGCACTTCAAAGGTCAACCGCAACCCTGCCCCGACGAAACTCCACGAAGTCGTCGCCTCCACCAACACCAAGTTGCCGTCGGGTGTCTCAAACACGATGCGCGCGGCAGCGTAGTCTTCAGCGGGGTGCTTGGTGTAGTCCACTTCCATTTCGTTCGCCCACATTTGGCGCAACCGTTGGGCGTATGCCGGGCGTGTCCATTTGAGAGAGGCGATTTGGGCTGTCACGGCTTTAGGTGTCAGCGCATCCAAGCGTCGGTCAGGCGGCGTCAGCAAAAACCAACCCGCAGCGACGCTGTGGCAGAGCATATCGTTGAGGACACCCCCGCCTTGTAAGTCACCCCGCCAAAACCACGCCCGATGCGGGCCGCTGTGCTCTTCGGCACACCGCGCCAGGTAAGGTTCACCCGCAATGGCAGCGCCCCGTCGCCACAAGATGTCTTTGCCCTTTGTCACAGCAGGGGCAAACAGTTGGTTTTCCAAGTAGCCGTGCGGGATGCCCGCATCGGTGACGACTTCCACGATGCGCCGGGCTTCGGCAAGGTTGCGCGCCATGGGTTTTTCAACGGCGAGCCCTTGTAGTTGCGCCCGTCCACTCTTCACTTCGTCCGCAATCGCTTCCACCAACTCCACGCGGACATGGTTGGGCGCCAGCAGCCAAACCGCATCCACTTCGGGGTCGCGCACCATCTCGCGGACATCGCGATAAACTTTTGGCGCTCCGACGCCCAATTCCCGACACAGCGCGACAAGTTCGCCCGCCGTCTTTTCATTACGACTGCAGATGGCGGTGATGTCCGCATCGCGGACGCCAGCAAACGCTTGGGCGTGGAAGCGGGCGACAAACCCGCTGCCGACAAAGCCAATTCGCAAGCGCTCTGCCATCGCCAATCACCCCGTGCCAAAGTTGTGTCGTCAGCAAAATTTTGCGGGCGTCAGCAGGTATTGACGGCGCCCGTTTGATGGGACATACTTTCAAACGCTGCCAGCAAAGGCGCTGGCGCTTTCTGGGCAAGGGAGCCCTTTGACCCGTCGCGTGTTTTTTCCGGCACGGGCGCGGTCAAAGGGCTTTCCGCTTTTGAAGCGATCGGAAGGAGCAAACACGACAAAGGTGTGAAGCGATGATGACGGAATGGTTGCCAATGTTTGTTTTGGGCATCGTGTTGATGGAGGCAGGCATGGGGCGTGCAAAAGGTGCGACCCATTGCTTCGTCAAAGGCTTGGTCACTTTCGCGGTCGGTGCCCTCATCGGTGCGGTCGGCAACGACTTGCGTGGTGCGTTGCTGACGGGCGCCACCGCTACGCTGGCGACGATTGGGTTGGGCGACCGCGTCACCTTGAGCGCCGCCGCCGCTCTGGCAGTGGGCATCGCTATCGTTCATCGGATGTTCGCTACCTTTGACCGCTTCATCGGTGCAACGATGGCGCTACCTGAACCGTTGACAGCGTTGCAAGGAATGCAACGATGGTTGGCAAGCAATTGGCTGATGGACTACGGCGGCGTTTGGTCGGTGCATGCGCTTGCAGGCGGTGCTGCGTTGGGAGCGCTGATGGCGGTGGGTCCGCGTATCGGGCGTTACACCCGCAACGGCGCACCTGCTGCGATGCCCGCGCACAACTTGCCGATGGCGGGCATGGGCACCGTCGCGCTTTGGGCGGGGTTGCAAGCCTTCTCGGCGCCACTGTGGTGGGCTGCCAGTTACAGCGCTTTCAGCGCGCTGCTGGCAGCCTTGCTTTGGACGCGATGGCGCTTTGGCAAAACTGACCCGTCTTTCGCCTTCACCGCATTTTGGGCGGGGTCAGTTGCAGGGCTTGCCAGCTCTGTGCCATTGGCGGCATCCATTGTGACGGGCGCGTTGGCAGGTGTCGTCGCAGTCGCCGTTTCGCTGCGTTTAGACAAACGATTTGTGGACGACCCTGTCGGCGTCGTCGCTGCCGAAGGGGTTGCGCCGCTGTTGGGGTTGATAGCGCAATGGGTGTGGCGAACAGCACCGTTGGGTAGCGGATTAGTTTGTTGGGCAGGAGCGTTTGGTGTCGGCTTCGCTGTTGCACGATTGGTCGGACGATTGTTGTGGTGGTTAGGTGCGTTGCGCCCCGCTCCGGCTGACGAACTAGCGGGTGTTGACCAGCGCCTTTACGGCATCGCCGCTTACCCTGAGTTTGAGTTGCGCGAAGCGTGACAAGGGCAACGAACCGATGACCGCAAAGGTCTTCGGACGGAGAACGAAACCCAATTCACCCAAAGGAGGGATTGTCGTGGCACGACGCAATGTGCGTTCACCGCAGGATGTCATCCGCATGGCGAAAGAAGCCGGGGTGCAAATCGTGGATTTGCGGTTCACTGATTTGCCCGGCACTTGGCAGCACTTCAGCGTTCCCGCTCGCGAACTGACGGACGAACTGTTTGAAGAGGGCATCGGCTTTGACGGTTCGTCCATTCGGGGTTTTCAGGAAATCCACGAGAGCGACATGATTTTGGTGCCTGACCCCGACACAGCCTTCGTTGACCCCACTTTGGAAGTGCCGACGCTGGTGCTCATCTGCGATGTCTACGACCCCATTACCCGCGAGCCTTACAGCCGTGACCCGCGCTACATCGCCAAGAAAGCCGAACAGTTTCTCATCGCGTCAGGTATCGCTGACCGCAGTTACTGGGGACCGGAGGCGGAATTTTTCCTGTTCAACGATGTCCGCTACGACTACAAAGCCCACGAGGGCTTTTTCCGCATTGACAGCCGCGAGGGCATTTGGAACAGCGGGCGCGATGAGCAGCCCAACTTGGGCTACAAAATCCGCCACAAAGAGGGCTACTTCCCCGTGCCACCTTCCGACACTCTGCAAGATGTGCGGTCAAAAATTGTTCTGGCGTTGGAAAAAGCAGGTGTCACTGTTGAAGTTCATCACCACGAAGTGGCGACGGCAGGACAGGGCGAAATTGACCTGCGCTACGATGTCTTGGTGCGGATGGCGGACAAACTGCAGGTCTACAAATACATCGTCAAGATGGTCGCAAGGCAGCACGGTTTAGTCGCTACCTTCATGCCCAAACCGCTGTTTGGCGACAACGGTTCGGGCATGCATACGCACCAAAGCTTGTGGAAAGGAGAGACAAACATCTTCTACGACGAGCGAGGTTACGCGCAACTGTCGGAAACCGCCCGCTACTACATCGGCGGTCTCTTGCGCCATGCCCCAGCGCTGTTGGCGTTCTGTGCGCCGACGACTAACTCCTATCGGCGGTTGGTGCCCGGCTATGAAGCGCCTGTCAACATCGCTTACTCTCAACGCAACCGTTCCGCTTGCGTCCGCATCCCCGTTTACTCCCGCAGCCCGAAAGCGAAGCGGATAGAGTTCCGACCGCCCGACCCATCTTGCAACCCATATCTGGCTTTCGCCGCAATGCTGATGGCGGGTCTTGACGGAATTATCAACCGCATTGACCCAGGCGAACCGATGGACAAGAACCTTTACGATTTGCCGCCAGAGGAACGGCGGGCAATCAAATCGCTTCCCGGTTCGCTTCATGCCGTTTTGGACGCTTTGGAGCAAGACCACCAATTTTTGCTTCGCGGCGATGTCTTCACCCGCGATGTGTTGGAGACTTGGCTGGAGATGAAGCGCAAGGAAGCCGACGAAGTCAACATTCGCCCGCACCCTTACGAGTTCTACCTTTACTTTGACGCTTGACAGAAACTGACATTGAAGCGTCGCATAATTTTGGACGGTGATGGCGAATGGCAGCTGTAGAGATTGCACCTCGCATCGTCGTGGACGAGAAAGTTTGCTTTGGAAAACCCGTCATCAAGGGAACGAGAGTGCCTATTCACATTGTCTTGGCGAAGTTGGCAGGTGGCATGACAATGGAACAAGTTGCTGAGGAGTATGGCATCACACTGGACGACATCCGCGCCGCTTTAGCCTATGCTGCATCCATTATTGCCAATGAGACTATATTGCCCATCCCAACGGAGGAACAGCGATGAATGTGGCGATTTATTGTGGATGAAAGCATGCCCCGTTCAACGGTGTTGGAATTGCGACGAGTCGGCTACTGGGCAGAGGATGTGCGTGAAGTGAGTTTGCGGGGCGCCGACGATGACACAGTGTTCCATTATGCCCAAACTCAACAAGCGACTTTAGTCACTGCTGACCGAGATTTTGAAGACATTCGTCGCTTTCCGTTAGGTGCTCATTACGGCATCGTTGTGGTGCGAGTGCCAGATGTGCTCCCGACATGGATCGTGAACGCTGAATTGTTGAAAGCGCTACAGCAACTTCAAGGTCAACCGCTACACGGCGCATTGGTCATCGTGGAGTTGGGGCGCGTGAGGGTGCGAAGGCAAAGTTGTCCTGAATTGTGAGGCGACACGAAAACGCAGTTTCTCAGTCTAACTGAGTGAGCGTAGCGAAAGGCAAAGTCGTGCGACAATAAAAAGCGACAAACGATAACGGGACGACGGCGTCCCGACGGATTTGACCGCAGTGACGGCGGTCTGTCGGGACGCCGTCTCGTTTTTAAGACTTGCAAACACTCAAAGCATATGTGAACCCCACCCGAAGGAGGCGAAAGCGATGGAGAAAACATTGAACCAGTTTGAGCGCTTAAAGGCGTTCAAAGATGGGTTGGATGCACTGGACGACATCATGCGCTTTGCGCGACAGGGCAACTTAGACGGAGCGACCGAAGACGATTTCCATCGCTGGAAATGGTGGGGTTTGTTCCATCGCAAGCAGACGCCAGGCTTTTTCATGCTCCGCTTGCGCATCCCCAACGGTAAATTGCGCGCTCATCAGATCAAAGCCATTGGACGCATTGCCAACGAGTTTGGTCGTGGTGCTGCTGATTTGACGACACGCCAAAACATTCAATTGCGTTGGATTGAGATCAAAGATGTGCCTGAGATTTTTGAGCGGCTTAGGCGGGTTGCTATTGACCATCGTCAGACAGGCATGGATAACTTCCGCAATGTCACTGGTTGCCCTGTGGCTGGCTTGGATGCCAACGAAGTCATTGACGCGTCGCCGTTTGCCAAACTGATGACCGATGCGATTGTCGGTTTCAAACGATATAGCAATTTGCCCCGCAAGTTCAACCCGTCCATCACAGGTTGCCGACAGGATTGCGCCAATGCTCAAGTCAACGATCTTGCCTTCACACCTGCAACGAAGGTCGTCAATGGCAAGCGAATCGTCGGTTTCCATGTTTGGATTGGTGGGGCGTTGGGGAGCAAACCGCCTATGCTGGCGCAACGGTTGGGCATTTTCGTCCGACCCGAAGAGGTAGGCATCATCACGCGACTCATCTTGGATATCTATCGTGAACACGGCAACCGTGAACATCGTCACCAAGCGAGGCTCAAATTCCTGCTAATGGAATGGGGGTTAGAACGATTTTTGTCGGAATTGGAAAGGCGTTTCGGTGCACCTTTGGAGCCTGAAGGTGATGACGAAGTAACTTGTTGGGGTGGTGACCACTTGGGTGTCCATCGGCAGAAGAACGGACTTTACTATGTCGGATGTTGTGTCCCGACAGGCAGGATTACGGGTGACCAACTCATTGAGTTTGGACGGTTGGCAGAAACTTACGGCAACGGTGAATTACGCTTGACCATTGATCAAAACATCATCATCGTCAATGTGCCCCGCGACAAGTTAAACGCGCTGTTAGACGAACCTCTCTTGCAAACTTTCTCTCCATTCCCTTCACCATTGGTGCGCGGATTGGTCACTTGCACGGGCATAGACTACTGCCACTTTTCACAAATTGAAGTCAAGGCGCGAGCGATAGAGTTCGTGCAGGAACTGGAAGCACTTTTGCCTGCTGACCATCCGTTGAAGACAGGTGAAGGTTTTGTCGGGCGGAAACTACGCATCCACTGGAGTGGCTGCCCCCACTCCTGTGGTCAACATCAAATTGCTGATATAGGTTTCCTCGGTGTCAAAGTGCGGACCCATGACGGACAAATTGCGGAAGGGACAACGGTGTTTGTCGGCGGTAGGTTGGGTGATAAACCTAAAATCGCTCAAGAAGTCGCGGAAAAAGTCCCTTGTGCCCTACTGGCTCCAACGGTGATGCAACTACTCAACCGAGTATGCTTTAATGGCAATGACAACGATGATGACAGTGACGGTGAGTGATATGGGAGGTGACCGCCGCAATGTATGTTCCTCCCGGAGAAGTGCTGGAGCAAGCGACTCAGTTAGGTGCGAAGAAAGCAACGCTTAGTGTGAAAGACATGGCAGTGCGAGGTTTTCTTTCCTCTGCACTACTGGGCTACGCAACCGCGCTGGCGTTCTACGCTTCTGCCGTGACCCACTCGCCTTTGGTGGGTGCACTGGTGTTCCCCGTCGGATTCGTAATGCTCAACCTACTGGGGTTGGAACTGGTCACGGGCAACTTTGCCCTACTGCTGCTGCCGCTATTTCAAAAGCGCATCGGTTGGGGTTCTGTGCTGCGCAACTGGTTCATAGTCTACCTCGCACACATTGTTGGCGGACTCACACTCGCCTACATGATCTATGTAGCATGGACGCATGACGGGCAGAAACTCAGCGATCCGTGGGTGCAACGCTTGGTGGAGGTCACAGAGAAGAAGACCCTCGCCTACGCTGCGCTGGGCGCACACGGAGTGTGGATTGCTTTCGTCAAGGCAGCCCTATGCAATTGGATGGTGACTTTAGCCTCATTTTTAGGGCTAACTTCAAAGGACACTACAGGCAAAATCGTAGCGATGTGGCTGCCTATCTTCACCTTCTTTGCATTAGGGTTCGAACACTCAGTGGTAAACCTGTTTCTGATTCCTGCAGGCATATTAGCAGGTGCGTCTGTCTCCGTAAGCGACTGGTGGATGTGGAACCAAATTCCAGTGACTATAGGCAACATTGCCGGCGGCGCACTTTTTACCGCAGGGCTGCTCTACTGGACTTATCCTGTTGCGGAGCATATTCGGGGAAGTATCAACTGGCAGGAATCGCAACACAGCGAACATACCTAACTTATGTGCTCACGGTATCGGCGTCCGAGTTGAGTTATGTCGGTTTACCGCTGATGCTGAGTGGGTTAGCATGGCATGCTCCTATGACGAGCGTGCTGCTTTAGCCTATGTTGCGTCCATCACTGCTAAAATGAATTGCTAACTTCAAGGTCAATCGCTGCACAGAGCGTTGATCATCGTGAGGTTGGGGTATGTGCTGTGTGAAGGCGATGTTGTCCTGAATTGTGAGGCGGCAAAAAACGCAGTTTCTCAGTCTAACTGAGTGAGTGTAGCGAAAGGCAAAGTCGTGTGACAATAAAAAGCGACAAACGATAACGGGACGACGGCGTCCCGACGGATTTGACCGCAGTGACGGCGGTCTGTCGGGACGCCGTTTCGTTTTTAAGACTTGCAAACACTCAGCATATGTGAACCCCACCCGAAGGAGGCGAAAGCGATGGAGAAAACATTGAACCAGTTTGAGCGCTTAAAGGCGTTCAAAGATGGGTTGGATGCACTGGACGACATCATGCGCTTTGCGCGACAGGGCAACTTAGACGGAGCGACCGAAGACGATTTCCATCGCTGGAAATGGTGGGGTTTGTTCCATCGCAAGCAGACGCCAGGCTTTTTCATGCTCCGCTTGCGCATCCCCAACGGTAAATTGCGCGCTCATCAGATCAAAGCCATTGGACGCATTGCCAACGAGTTTGGTCGTGGTGCTGCTGATTTGACGACACGCCAAAACATTCAGTTGCGTTGGATTGAAATCAAAGATGTGCCTGAGATCTTTGAGCGGCTTAGGCGGGTTGCTATTGACCATCGTCAGACAGGCATGGACAACTTCCGCAATGTCACTGGTTGCCCTGTCGTAGGATTGGACGCCGAGGTGTGATAACGATGCGGGCATTGGTAGGCAAACGCATCGCTTTAGCCTGTCAGCGACGCGTCAAAGAAATTACTCGGTTAGTTGAAAAGTTTGGTGGTGTGCCTTTGTGGCGTCCCACAATGCAAACTCTTTCTGTCAGCGACGACCCTGAAGTGCAGGCGGTGCTACTGCAAATTGTGCGCGACGGTGTTGATTGGTTCATCTTCACAACAGGTGTCGGCGTGCAGGCAACAATGGAAGCAGCAGAATTAGTGGGGTGTAAAGAAGCACTGATTGATGTATTGCGTAATGCGCAATTAGCAGTGCGTGGCTACAAAACTGCGCAAGCCATTCGGTCTCTCGGCTTGACTTCGTTTATCCGTGACCGAGACGGGACAACGGAAAGTTTAATGAGTGCACTTAATGCTGCGAACTTTTCGGGGACAAAAGTTGCTGTTCAAGCCTACGGCGAACCCATTCCATCATTGACTGCGTGGTTGGAGAAGAAAGGGGCTGCAGTCATTGAATTGCTGCTGTATCGTCACATCCCTGCGCTACCTGAAGCCTTGAACACTCTCCTCAACGAAATCGTGCAAGAGCAAGTAGATGCCGTGCTTTTCACCAGCCCGCCGCAAGTGCGCTTTCTGTTTAACTTCGCTCGCCAACACTCTGCCGATCAAAAGTTGTGCGCCGCTTTTAATCATCAAGTCGTTGCCGCCGCTGTCGGGCATGTAACAGCAGGAACACTAAAAGGTTACGGCGTTGCCAATATCGTGATGCCTGATGAGGAGCGTATCGGCGCTGCCATCGTGGCATTGGCGAATTACTTTGAACGCTGTAAGCGAAAAGATGAGTTGTGAGATGCCATAAGACTTTCGCGTCACTCGCGCAAGTGCAACCTTTTGGTCGCAAAAGAGCCTAACAGAACAGGTATTGACACGACGGGACAGTAGCATTAGACTAATGGATGTCACAACGGGACAACGGCGTCCCGACGGATTTGACCGCAAAGCAGCGGTCTGTCGGGGCGCCGTTTCGTTTTTGTAACCGCCTGGTAGCGTCGCCCCTTGCGGATGACGGTCGTTGAAATTACCGAAATCGCTGTAGCGTCGCCCCTTGTGAGCGACGGCAGTTTAGTGACCGTCGGGGACAAGCCTCGACGCTACCGAAAGACGATGACACCTTGTGGGCGACGGTCGTTGAGGAACGAAAACAATCGTCGGGGACAAAGTCCCGACGATACAAGGGTTGACATGGAGGTGATTGCCGTGAAGATGGTGATGGCGGTCATAAGACCGCACAAACTCGCTGAAGTTCGCAACGCCTTGGCGCAAATCGGCATCGTCGGCATGACGGTTTCGGAAGTTCGCGGGCACGGGCGACAGCGAGGACAAGTGGAGCGCTATCGTGGCGCCGAGTATGTCGTGGATTTGCTGCCGAAGGTCAAGGTGGAAATTGCCGTCCCTGATGACCAGGTGCAAGAGGTCGTCGCTGCTATCGTTCAATCGGCGCGGACAGGTGAAATCGGCGACGGCAAAGTGTTCGTTTTGTCGCTGGAAGATTGCGTTCGCGTCCGAACGGGCGACCGAGGTGAAGACGCACTGTGATGATGAAACGGAATGAGCGCAAAGCAACGGTGCTTTGCGCATACAGGGCAAGGGTGCCCCTCCAAAATCGCACGGAGGGGACATGCTATGCGTTGGTTGTTGGTTGCTTTAGCGCTGTTGGTCGTCGGCATCGCAAGCAAAGGGATGGCAGCAGGTGACGCTGGCGGTTACAAAACGGGCAACGCTGCGGATGTGATGGATGCGGAAGGCAACAAGTTCGTCGTGCCTGAACCGCCAAAGGGCGCAAAACCTGCGGAAGTCAAGGCGTATCAAGCCTTCCAAGCACAAGCGAAGCGCGAACCGTTGGCGATGAAGTTGGCAGATGCGGTCGGGCAAAACCGCGTCGCCATCAATTTGATGTGGACGCTGCTGACGGGTTTTCTGGTCATGTTCATGCAAGCGGGTTTTGCGCTGGTGGAAACGGGGTTCTGTCGCGCCAAAAACGCTGCCCACACGATGTTCATGAACTTCTTCATCTACCCCATCGGCATCGTCGGCTTCTGGCTGGTAGGTTTCGCTCTGATGTTTGGCGGTGCGGCGACGGTTGCCAACTTCGGTGGGTTGATGGCGCAAGGTTTCGGCAAAGAGTTCACGATTTCGCTCTTCGGCAAAGATTTCGGCTTGTGGGGCACAAAAGGGTGGCTGCTTTCGGGCATCGCCTACGACACGACCATCTTCACGCTGTTTTTGTTCCAACTCGTCTTCATGGACACAGCAGCGACCATTCCGACGGGCGCGATGGCGGAGCGTTGGAAACTCAGTGCCTTCGTCATTTACGGCTTCTTCATGACGATGCTGCTTTACCCCCTGTTTGGCAACTGGGCGTGGGGCGGCGGATGGTTGGCGAATTTGGGCGCTAACTTCGGGTTGGGGCATGGCTATGTGGACTTTGCGGGAAGCGGTGTCGTCCATTCAATTGGCGGATTGTGCGGCTTGGCAGGGGCGATGGTGCTCGGACCGCGCATCGGCAAATACAACCGCGACGGTTCGCCCAATGTCATCGCGGGGCATAACATCCCGATGGCGATTTTGGGCACGCTCATTTTGGCGTTCGGATGGTTCGGGTTCAACCCCGGCAGCACTTTGGGCGCATCGGGCGGGGGCAATTTGCGCATCGGGGTCATCGCAACGGTGACGATGCTCGCCAGCGCCAGCGGAGCATTGGCAGCGGGGCTTTACACTTGGTGGCGCACAGGCAAACCCGACCCAACGATGGCGTGCAACGGGATGTTGGCAGGGTTAGTTGCCATCACGGCGCCTTCGGGATTTGTCGGCGCTAACGCTGCCATCATCATCGGCGCTATCGCAGGCGTGTTGGTGTGCGTGAGCGTGCAACTGTTAGACAAGTGGCATGTGGATGACCCCGTGGGTGCAATTTCGGTGCACGGGACTTGTGGTTTGTTTGGCGTGTTGAGCGTCGGCATTTTTGCGGATGGCACTTTCGGCGTCGGTTGGAACGGCGTGGCAGGAGCGGTCAAGGGTTGCCTGTATGGCGATTGGGGGCAATTGGCAGCACAACTGATTGGCGTTGCGACCCTGATTGTTTGGGCGTTCGGTATGTCGTGGGTGTTCTTTAAAGTGCTGGACCGCGTGATGGGCTTGCGCGTGTCACCTGAGGTGGAACTGGAAGGGTTGGACTTGGCGGAAACGGGCGTTTTGGCTTATCACGGGTTTGTCCGAGAACCTGAAGAACCCGTCGTCGTCACACCACCTGAATGGATTCCCAGTGCTCGCATCCCTCAACTGGTAGAGACGATGCTCCGCAAACCGTCACCGACCGATCACGAACCGCAAACCAGCACCGTCATTGAAGAGCGCCCATCCGCTCGCCTTTACAGCGTCGTTTTGGAGAACGCTAACTCCGAACGAGCCAAGCGTCGTTGGGAACGGTTGTGTCACGAACCCCATCAAGCGCCACCCGAGTTCCACGAGGTTTATCGCCATCTAGTCAGTTTTGACGGTCGCGAGTTCGTGTTTCGTGGCGGTGACCCTGAGCGGATGCGGAAAGCCGTTGAACGGCTGTTTGAAGGTTATCTGGGCGTTGGAGCAACAGTGACTGTTGAAGTGTAAAGGCAAACGAAAAAACACCAAAACGCAAACGATGAAGGAGGGATGACGCATGGGTAGTATCGTTGCTGCGGTGTTGATAATTGCTGCTGCCATAGCGGCGGCAGTCTACTTTGTCTGGTGGGTTTTTGCCCGCCTATATTTCGTCCGAGCGACGGCTGACCGCGCTTTCGTCCGAACAGGTGGCGGGAAGCCGAAAGTTGTCATCGGTGGCGGTGCTTTCGTCTTGCCTTGGTGGCACAACATCACTTGGGTCTCGCTGGCGTCAACAAAACTTCGGGTCATTAAAGCCAACCGTGATGCTTTGATCACCCGCGATAAGTTCCGCGTTGATGTCGGAGCGGATTTTTATGTCCGCGTGCCATCTGACGAAGAAAGCGTCTTGCAGGCAGCACAAAGTTTAGGTGCCCGCACGACTGACCCAGACGCCTTGCGTGAGTTGCTGGAGGACGAACTGACTTTCGCACTGCGCGCCGTCGCTGCTAAACGCAACCTGATGGAGTTGCACGAAGACCGACAAGGATTTGCCCGTGAGGTCTCCGAACAGGTGCGAGAATCGCTGGCGCAAAAAGGCCTGGTGCTGGAAAGCGTTTCCATCTTCGCCCTTGACCAAACCGATGCGGAGCAGTATGACCCCAGCAATGTCTTTGACGCTGCAGGGTTGGAGCAAATTGCAGCGCTCACTTCTCGCGCTCGTGTCCTGAAAAACGAGCACGAACGAAACGCCGAAATCGCTATCAAGCAGAAAGATGTGGAAACGCACAAGACGCTGCTCACTTTGGAACAAGAACGGGCTTTTGCCGAACATGCCCAACGGCGCGCTATTGAAACGCATCAAGCAGAGCAGCGTGCCGAAACGGAACGCTTCCGCTTCACTCAGGAAGAGTTGGTGCGGCTGTCGGAGATTGAAAAGCAACGGCGAATTCGCGAAGCCGAAATTGAGATGGAGCGACAAATTCGCGAGCGACAGTTGCGCGAGCAAATCAACCTGATTGAAATTGAGCGGGAAGCCGAACTGGCTCAAATTGAACGGGAGAAAACCGTCCGTATCGCTGAGCAAGAACGAGAGCGAGCCATCAACGCTGCGCGGCGATTGACAAGCGTGGAACTCAGTGAGCACGAAATGATGGTCTTCCAAAAGCAAGCGGCAAGATTGAAGGCTGAAGCGGAAGTCAAGCGAGCAGAGCAAGAAGTGCAAACGGCTGCAGAAATGGCAGCAGCCGAAAGGGAACGGCAAGTGGCGCTCATTCGTGTCTTGACAGAATTGGAAGTCGCTCAACAAAAAGCGGAAGCAATTGAACGGTTGGCACAAGCGACCCGCTTTGAAGGCGAAGCGAAAGCAGAAGCCCATCGCAAGATGGTGGAAGCGCAAAGCGCCATCGCCGATAAACTCGTCTGGAAAGAAGTCCTGCTTCAACTGATTGAACAAGCACCTGCCATCGCCAAAGAACTGATGACCCCCGCTGAAAAGATTGAGAGCATCCGAATCTTGGATGTTCAAGGCTTAGGCGCTGTGGGCAACGGCGGTGCTGGAGCGGGGACGATAGAGCGAGTTTTGTCGGCGATTTTGAGTTCAGGCGCTGTGCTACCTATCCTGCGTGAACTTTTGCGGTTTGCTGGAACTGACCCGCAAAAACTTGTCAACGCCTTGGCAGAACGCATCGGCGTTTCGTCCGAGCAAACCCTGACGACCAACGCGTCGTGACAATCGGGCGCATGGAGACGCAATTCGTTGATGCCCCGATAGTGTCGGAACGGGCGATTTTGCAAATCAAAGGTCGGAGGTGATTAAGGATGGCACAAGCGTCCATCAACGCAGGCGATACTGCATGGTTGCTGGTCAGCACAGCATTGGTGATGCTGATGACGCCGGGGTTAGGGCTGTTTTACGGCGGGATGGTGCGTAGCAAAAATGTGTTGGCAACGGTGATGAAGTGCTTGCTGGTGCTGGCGCTGATTTCGGTGCAGTGGGTGTTGTTCGGCTACAGTTTATCCTTCAGCCCCACCCAGAACGGTCTGATTGGCGATTTGGCGTGGCTGGGTTTTCGCGGCGTTGGAGGCGAGCCCAACCCCGACTACGCTGCCACTATCCCGCATGCCGTCTATGCGATGTTTCAAGGCATGTTCGCCGTCATCACACCCGCATTGATTGCGGGTGCAGTGGCGGAACGGATGCGCCTGAGTGCTTTCGCGTTGTTTGTGTTGTTGTGGGCGACTTTCGTCTACGACCCCATCGCCCATTGGGTTTGGGCAAAGGGCGGATGGTTGCGAGAATTGGGGGCGTTGGATTTTGCGGGTGGGACGGTCGTGCATATCAACAGCGGGGTCGCTGGCTTGGTCGCCGCCATCATGGTCGGCAGGCGATTGGGTTACGGGCGTGAGCCGATGCCCCCGCACAATGTCCCCCTCATTTTGTTGGGCACTGCGTTGCTGTGGTTCGGTTGGTTTGGGTTCAACGCAGGAAGTTCGGTCGCTGCCAACGCCAGTGCCGCGTTCGCTTTCACCAACACGCACACAGCCACAGCAGCAGCGATGTTGGGATGGGCGTTCGGTGAATGGCTGCAACGCAGCAAACCGACGGCTTTGGGTATCGCTTCAGGCGCTGTCGCCGGGTTAGTTGCCATCACGCCTGCAGCAGGCTTCGTCAGCCCACTGTCCAGCATCGTCATCGGGTTTATCGCAGGGTGGTTGTGTTGCTATGCAGTGCGGTTGAAAGAGGCACTGCACTTTGACGATGCCTTGGATGTGTTCGGCATTCACGGAGTTGGCGGAATATGGGGCGCATTGGCGACGGGCATTTTTGCTCAAAAAGCCATCGGCGGCGCCTCAGGTTGGATTGAAGGCAACGGAGTGCAGATGCTTTACCAATTGGCGGGCATCGGGGCAACGCTGCTTTATTCAGGTATCGCAACGGCAGTGATTTTGCGTATCGTAGAGTTGCTGATGGGCGGGTTACGGGTGACGCAAGAACAGGAAGTGGAAGGGTTGGACATCCACGAAACGGGGATGGAAGCCTACCCTGAAGCAACGATCTTTGGTGGGCGTCCCGTCATTGAGACGCAGTTAGAAAAGCGACCGGTGGTCGCTGAACGACCAATAACCGCGACGGCGATGCCCGCGTTGCCTTCGGTGTCCTCTACCGTTGTTTCAACCTTGCCCCCAACTTCCCCTGAGCGTCGGCTTTACAGCGTTATCTTGGAGAACGCCAACACCGAACGAGCCAAACGCCGATGGGAACGGTTGTGCCACGAACCTCACCAAGCGCCTCCTGAGTTCCACGAAGTCTATCGCCATCTGGTCAGTTTTGACGGTCGCGAGTTTGTGTTTCGGGGCGGTGACCCTGAGCAGATGAAGCGGGCAGTAGAACGGTTGTTTGAGGGTTACTTGGGTGTTGGGGCAACAGTGACCGTTGAAGCGTAGAAGCAGGCAAAGGTCTGCCCATTGTCGGCTCATTCGCATGTGCCCTGACGATGGGACGGTTGTGACGAGTGGCGGAGTGGATGAAAGCCACCTGCCATTATCATGGGACAAAGGCGTCCCGATGAGTGCCAAAGCAACGGCGCTTATCGGGGCGTTTTGTTTTTGGCGGTGCGGGCGTTTGGAATTCCAACGCTCGCACGCTCGCATGCACAGAAAAACTCAGCAAGGAGGGATGAACGATGTCAATGCGTCGGACGATGTGCAGTTTGGTGGCGTTGATGATGGTCAGCGTGGCAGTTGCCGAGGAGAACGGCAAAGCGCAATGGCGCATCAGCGGGTTCGTGGATGCTTACTACACCTACAACACTGTCAACCCAGCGACGGCGCTTGTGCCGTCAGCGCATTTCACCTTCAAGGTGGACAACACTTTGCACAACTTTGATTTTCGCAACCGTCGCCCGTCCCTGCAATTGATGGAAGTGGTCATTGAGCGACCAATGAGCGACAAGGGATGGGGCTTGCGATTGGATTTGAATGCGGGACGGACAGCGGAATGGGTCGGCAGCAACGAACCGGCGGGACGGTCGTGGAGTTACATCCAACAAGCATTCGTTTCCGTTCCGTTGGGCAAAGGCTACTTGGATGCGGGCAAGTTCGTCACCCATCACGGAGCGGAAGTCATTGAGACCAAAGACAACTGGAACTACAGCCGCTCACTGCTGTTTGCGTGGGCAATCCCTTACTACCACACGGGCATCCGCTATTGGCTGCCAATGAACAAGACTGACAAACTGTGCTTGCACCTGTATCAAGGTTGGAATTGCGTGGAGGACAACAATGGCAGCAAAAGTGTGGGCGTGTTGTGGACTCGTGCGACAGACACTTACTCACTGACGCTCAACTACACGGGCGGAGCGGAACTGCCTAACAGCAGTCGGCTGCGCCATCTCGTTGATGTCGTTTTCGTCAAGCCCTTGAACGCAAAGGACACGCTGATGCTGAATGTGGACTGGGCAAGGGACAATGCTGCGAGCGCCAGTTGGTATGGCGTCGCTGCCTATTGGCGACGGCAGTTAAAGGACGGACACTTTTTGACCTTACGGGCGGAATGGTTTCGGGATGCGAATGGCTTTGCGACAGGCACAACTCAAACAGTCAAGGAGTTGACGCTGACTTACGAACTGCCCGCGTTTTGGCTGCGAAGTGCGTTTTTGCGGTTGGAGATACGACACGATTGGAGCGATGCGGCTGTCTTCGACGGAGGGGCGAAGCGGCGGCAAACGACATTCGCTGTCGGCATTGTCCAGCCATTTTAGCCCGCTGGGGCAAATAGGTGCGAAACTTTCATGCTGCGTAAAAGTCTAAAACAGTGGCGGCGTGGGAAACCATCACTGCCACGCCTCAACACCGTTAGCGCACCGCGCTGAGGTTGATGACGGTGGCGGTGCGTGTTTGAGAGCAAAAAACGCCGCTTCGGCGGCAAGAGCAAGGAGGGGTTGCACCAATGAGGAAGGCAGCGTGGTTTCGCCTCCTCGTGGGCGCGACGGTGACGGTAAGCGCCTTGGGGTTGCCCAAGGGGCTCACCGCACAAGAGCCGCCCAAAGATGTCCCTGTTACCCACTGGGCGTATGATGCCGTGCGCGAACTGTATCGCCTCGGCATCTTGGAAGGTTACCCCGATGGCACTTTCAAGGGACGGCAACCGATGACCCGTTACGAGTTCGCCCAAGCAGTCAAGCGGTTGCTGGACGCCATTCGGGAAAAGCCTGAAATTCGCGAACTGTTGCGTGGTCCTGCCGGTCCGCAAGGTCCCGCTGGCCCGCAGGGTCCTGCCGGTCCGCCTGGTCCTCCTGGTCCGCCTGGTCCACAAGGTCCGCAAGGTCCCGCTGGCCCGCAGGGTCCTGCCGGTCCGCCTGGTCCCGCTGGGGGACAAGTGGATCCTGAGCGCGTTCGGGCAATTGTGCGCGATTTGATCCGGGAGTTTGAACCTGAACTCAAACGCCTCGGCGCCCGTGTGGACGAACTGGAAGCGCGGGTCAAGGAACTGGAAGAGAAGGCGGGTCGTGGCGTCGGTGTCGCCGGACTGCCGCTCAACATCACCCTGTCTTATGTCCAAGACATTGACAGCACCCGCGCCGCCGACGCCGACGAACTTAGTTGGCCGCGCGACCGCCTCGGCTACCACCGCGTGGACATCTCCACGGAGAAGCAAATTGATGAGAACTGGAAGGGCGCCCTGCGGCTGACTTGGGTGAACGGCACGCAAGTGTTGCGCGGAGGTGTCCCTCTTTTCACCCGTGACACGACAGGCGTTGATATCACCGAACTCTACTTGCAGGGTAAAAGCAGCCTGCCTTTGCTTGGCGAGTCAACGGTTACCGCTGGTCGGCAATATGTCAAACTGGGGCAAGGTTTCCTGCTGGACACGAACTTTGGAGCCGTTGATGGCTTGCGCGTGGACGCTCACCAACTGGGTTTGGATTGGACCTTCGTCGGCGCTGATGTGCCGAACAGCGGGTTCAACGACTACAATCTCTCACCCCTGAACGCTCTGGCGGCGGCGCCTTTGCCCAATATCGTTGACAACGATGGCTTGTTTGCTGTGCGCATCTCGCGCGGTTTCCTCGGTGGCGACCGGCTCAAGTTGGGTGCCAGTTGGCTCTACACGGGAGCCAACGATTACAAAGCCTACGGCGCGGACTTGGCGCTACGGTTGTTTGGCGGCAACATCCTGCCCGAGATTCGCGCTGAGTGGGTTCGCAACTACCGCGACATGGGTAATGGAAGGAATCGCGGCAACCTCTATTTTGTGGACGCTGATATCTTGAAGACCAACCGGCTCACACTGGCTGCGAGTTGGACCGATACGACCAGCAATTTCAGACCCCACTCCATCGCGATCTACAACCCCTTCTATCTGACGGCTGCGGAGCAACTCTTCCGCCGCCCCGTCGCCTTCGGTGCTGTGGATACCAACGGGAATGTGTTGCTGGACAAGGTCTTTGATGTCCGGCTGGAACTGAAACTCTTCGGCGAGTCGCCGCTCTATGTCCGGTGGTTCACGGGTGACTCAGCTGGCGGACAAAGCTTCGGCGACACCTACACTGTCGGCTTCCGCGGCTGGAAACTGGCGGACAAAATCAGCCTGGATATCCTTTACGGCAATAAGAGCCGCGGTGATGTCGGCACCAAGCAGCAATATGTCGGCGTCGCCGCCACCGCCAGTTTTTAAGCCCCAAACGGGTTGAGCAATGTGCCGCCCCGACACTTTCTTCAACGCAGTGTCGGGGCGGTTTCGTTTGTGTGGGTTCAGTATCAGCGTTTGTGGAGGAACGACCGATGGAACGCACGCAGGCAACTGCTGCCGAGTTTGTCGTGCGAGCGGTCGTCGCAGCGGTGCGCCACGCCCATGCGTTAGGTGAAAAAGCGACCGATGTCATCGCGACCCGCCAAGCGGGTTACCGTGAATGGGACCCAGAGGTCATCCGCATCGACCGTGAGTTGGAGAACATCTACCTGTCCGCACTGCAACAGACGGGCTGGCGGGTCACGCTGCTGAGCGAAGAGGTGCAGCAAGTGGAACTGCCTGGCGAGGGCGAGCCGCTGTTCGCTGTCTGTGACCCGTTTGACGGTAGTGCTCTGTATCGGCGGGGCATCCGCGCCTTTTGGTTCACGGCTTTTGCGCTCTACGGCGCTGACGGTAATCCGCTGGCTGCCGCTGTCGGCGATTTGTTGAACAACCGCGTAGAGTTTTGTGATGCAGATGGTGTATTTGCGGCGTCCGTCGGCAATTTGGCTACCCGCCAACCGTTGCGCCCCAACCGCCTTACGCAGTTGAACGACGCTTACCTCGCCACTTACCTGATGAAGCCGCACTTTCTCTACCCGACAGTGGAGCGGTTCAAAGCCTTGCTTTCTGCGGTCAAGTTCGTCGTGCCCAACGGCGGACCGTGTGGGTTCACTGATGTCGCCGCAGGGCGCGTGGACATTTACCTCGCTGTTCGCCAACCGATGACTGAAGTGTTCACAGGTTTGCCTATTGCTTTGCGGGCAGGCTGTGTCGTCACGGACTTTGAGGGCAACCCTGTCCCCTTTGACCCTGACATCCGACGCCGCTATGATTTAGTGTGCGCCTGCACACCCGAACTGCATCAGCAGGTTTTGGCACTGCTCAAGTAGTGGACAGTTCGTCGGCGGACGGCGATCCGCCCCGTTTGCCTGCTTGAGAAGGGATGCGGGATGGACGAACGCTTAACGCCACAGCATTACTTTGACCTGAGCGAATTTGCCCATCGGGACCTGTTTGCTGGTGTGCAGAGGGTGTGGGAGGTCATCCCGCGCATTGGCGACTATGTGCGTGCCATCGTCACGCCCGACATTCGGGGCACGGTGATGGACGGCGCGTTTGTAAGCGGGCAAGTGTTTGTCGGCGAAGGGACAGTCGTTGAGCCAGGAGCGTGCATTTTCGGTCCCGCTTACATCGGCAAAAACTGCACCGTACGGTCGGGGGCATATGTTCGGGGTGATGTGGTGACGGGCGACGGTGTTGTGCTGGGACATGCCAGCGAGTTCAAAAACTGTGTCCTGATGGACGGCGCCCAATGTCCCCACTTCAACTATGTCGGCGACTCCATCTTGGGCAGGCGCAGCCACCTCGGTGCAGGCGTCATCGTCTCTAACTTGAAAATTTCTCGCGACGAAATTGTCGTGCGCCTCGGTGACACCGAATATCCGACGGGGCTACAAAAGTTCGGCGTCATCTTGGGCGATGAATCAGAAATCGGCTGCAACGCCGTTATCAACCCCGGCACGCTTGTCGGGCGGGGTTGTTTGGCGTATCCGTTGACCTCGTTGCGGGGTTACTACCCGCCTCGTTCGGTCATCAAATTGCGCCAGCATCTAGAAGCCGTTCAGCGCCGTTAGTTGCACTGTGACGGAGGGATTGCGCGATGTTGGGAACAATCGCGGAAAAAGCCCGTGAACTGTTGCAACGCCTCCAAGAGTTAGGTGATGCCCTTTGACTTGGCAGCAAAGCGCCGTCGCATCGCCGAGTTAGAGCAGATGGTCAACGACCCCAACCTTTGGAACGACCCGCCCCGCGCGGCGCAACTGACCCGTGAACTCGGACAGTTGCGCGACGAGGTGGAACGCTGGGAGCGCTTGCAGCAGCGGTTGCAAACTGTCGTTGAGTTGGCGGAACTGGCGATGGCTAGCGACGACGAAAGCGTTGAGCCTGAATTGGCAAAAGAGTTGGCGACTGCCGAACGGGAGTTCCGCGATCTGGAAATCACCGCATTGCTCTCCGATGAGCACGACCGCAGCAATGCCATTTTGTCCATCACGCCCGGCGCAGGGGGAACAGATGCCCAAGATTGGGCGGAAATGTTGGCGCGCATGTATCGCCGTTGGGCGGAACGGCACGGCTTTGACTTTGAAGTCCTGGATTACACCGAGGGCAAAGAAGCGGGTATCAAAAGTTTTACGGCGTTGGTCAAAGGCGATTACGCCTACGGCTTGCTCAAGACGGAACGGGGTGTTCATCGCCTGGTGCGTATCTCGCCCTTTGATGCCAGCAAAAGCCGCCACACTTCTTTCGCGGCGGTGGATGTCATCCCTGAAATCGGCGAGAACATCAAGGTGGACATCCGCGAGGAGGACTTGGAGATTGAGACCTTCCGCTCGTCAGGACCGGGCGGGCAGCACATGCAAAAGAACGAGACTGCTGTCCGCATCTTGCACAAGCCGACCGGCATCGTCGTGACCTGCCAGTCGGAACGCAGCCAGCACCGCAACAAGGAAGTCGCCCTGCAAATCCTTAAGGCACGCCTCTACGAGTTGGAGCGACGCAAGCGGGAAGAGGAATTGGCGCAGTTACGCGGCGAACTGCCTGAAATCAGTTTCGGCAGCCAAATCCGCAGTTATGTCTTGCACCCTTACAAACTCGTCAAAGACCTACGCACCGATGTGGAGACGAGCGATGTGGAAAGCGTGTTAGACGGCGACTTGGACGCCTTCATCTACGCCGCTCTCAAGCAGCACGCCAAAGCCCGCCGCTGAGCCCGTCACGGAACTAACAGCCATTCATCAATCAACCGCGCTGCACCGACGAACGCCGCCAGCAAGACGACTGCCGGACGCTCTATGTGCGCGACGGGTTGTAGCGTCTCAGCGTCCACGATTTCCACATATTGCGGGAACACTGTCGGCTCTTCGCTAAGCACCGCCCACACCTGCGCCTTCAGTTTCACCGTATTGCGTTCACCGTTTCGGAACAGTGCGTCAGCGCTCTGCAGCGCGCGGTAAAGCACCGTCGCCGCCTGCCGCTCAGCCGGGCTCAGGTAAGTGTTGCGACTGCTCATCGCTAGACCATCGGGTTCACGCACCGTCGGGCATGGGACAATCTCAACGGGCATGTTCAAATCCCGCACCATCCGTTGGACGACCCGCAGTTGCTGGAAGTCCTTTTCACCAAAGTAGGCTTTATTGGGCAAAACGATGTTGAGCAGTTTGACGACAACCGTCGCCACACCCCGAAAATGGTTGGGGCGATAGAAGCCCTCCAAACTGCGGGCTAATTCCGTCACCTCCACGAAGGTCTGGAAGCCGTCAGGATACATGTCCTCATCCTTTGGGACAAACGCCACATCCACGCCAACGGCTTCCGCCATCCGCAGGTCACGGGGCAAATCGCGCGGGTAGCGTTGAAAATCTTCGCGCGGTCCAAACTGCAGCGGGTTGACATAAATGCTGACGACAACGACATCGCACTCTTGACGCGCCCGGCGCATCAGCGCCAGATGCCCCTCGTGGAAGTAGCCCATCGTCGGGACGAACCCGATGTCTTTGCCTTCCCTGCGCCATTGCAACGCCCGTCGCTGCATTTCATCGGGGCGCTCAATGACTTCCATCGTCCCACCTCCTTAGCAAAGTCAGGGCACTTGCCAATACTGGCGCACCAAAGTGGTCAAGTAAGCCAGCGACCGTCGCGTCCCTTCATCGCCCTGCGTTTGCCCGTCTTCCAAACTCAAGACGCCACGAAATTGAACCGTTGCCAGTTCGCGGAAGATCGCAGGCAAGGGCACATCGCCATCGCCCAAAACCTGGTGGGCGTAATCGCCTGCTTTGCGATCGGAGACATGGACATGCCACACCCGGTCGGCAACCGCCCGCAGCAACGCGACGGGGTCGCGCCCGACCATTAACGGGTTGGCGCAATCAAAGTTGATGCCCACAGGGGTATCCCGCAACCGCTCCACAACTTCCAAAAACACATCGGGGTCAAGGGCGAAATCGGGCAACGCCCACAAGCGGTCCTTGTAGTGGTTTTCCAAGCCCAATTTGATGCCCCGCTGATGCGCGAAGTCGGCTAAGCGTTTGAGCATCTCTGTCCCCCACGCAACCCCTTGCGCCTGCGTCACTTCAGGATGAGCGCACCCTACTGTCACCCGCACCCCTTCTGCGCCCAAAACCCACGCTGCGATCACCTTCGTCTTCATCTCGTCCAACTGCCGTTCCCGTTCGTCAGCATCGGGATGCGTAAAATCAGGGGCGCAAGTGAGCATGGAGAGTTTGAGCCCATGCTTGTGCAGCATCGCCGCAACGGCGTCCAGCGTCCGCCGGTCGTAACGGGGCAACATAGCGTGATGAAATTCGACAGCGGCAACGCCAAACTCTTTTGCCATCGCCAACACCGTCATCAAACTGGGCTGCCCTGTCTCCAGCATGGGCGCCAGCAGCCGCACTGGGCTCCATCCGATTGTCGGGCTCACGCCTTGTGCACCTCGCTTTATTGCCGGTCGGCAGGCAAGATTTTGCCGCACGCTTTGTGGCGACTCGCTGCCAGACAGCAATTGCAGCCTTCAACTCCCCCCCTTTACATGCACTGGCACCCTCGTTAAACTCATAAAGGGTTTTGTCTGCCCCCATATCGGTCCCGCCATTGTGCCAAACTGACGGGGCTAAGTGTGTGCCTAACGGAGGGGGCATGGATGACCGAACCGAAAACGCTATCGTCACTCGTGGAGTTGCCGAAACCGCGCTTCCGCCACTTGCTTGGAATTGAACCGCTGGAAGCGTGGGAGATTTGGTCTTTCCTTCACGCTGCCGCCTTCTTCAAAACCCACCTTCAAGCCAGTCAACCTTTAGTCTCCATCCCACAACTTCAAAGCAAATCCCTCGTTACCCTCTTTTACGAACCGAGCACTCGGACACGAACCTCTTTTGAAATGGCAGCCAGAAAGTTGGGCATGGGCGTCACTCATATCGCCGTTGCAGCGGCGAGTGTTGCCAAGGGCGAAAGTTTGAAAGACACCGTGCTGACATTTTACGCTCTCGGCTACGATGCCTTTGTCATCCGCCACTCTCACTCAGGCGCACCCCACTTCGTCGCCCGTGTTTTGGAAGAGAGAGCGCACCAAACCAACGGCAAAACCCCGTCAGTGCTCAACGCAGGTGACGGGATGCACGAACATCCAACTCAAGCCCTTCTGGATTTGCTGACCATGTGGGAAGTTTTTGGGCGCATTGAGGGCTTGAAGGTGGCTTTTGTCGGCGACATTTTGCACAGCCGTGTCGCTCGGTCAGGGATGTGGGCGTTGTTGAAGTTGGGTGCTGAAGTGCGGTTCGTCGGTCCGCCGACAATGGTGCCTGAAGAATTTGCCGCTTTCGGCGTCCGCATCTGCAAAACTTTGCCCGAAGCCGTTAGCGATGTTGATGTCGTCTACCTGCTTCGCCTTCAACTTGAGCGACAGCAAGCCGGTTTGTTCCCAAGCGTCAACGAGTATCACCGATTGTTCGGGATGGATTTGCGCAAACTTCACGACCTTTGCCCGCAAGCGTTGGTGATGCACCCTGGACCGATGAACCGAGGCGTGGAAATCGCATCCGACCTTGCCGACAGCGAAAAAGCCCGCATCCTTGACCAAGTCACCAACGGCGTCGCCGTCAGAATGGCAGTTTTGTGGCTGCTTTTGAGCGAACATTAGGGAAGGTGTTCGTAATGCTGATGACCAAACAGCAAATTCAAATCGCAGACACGGAACTGCGCCGATACATGGAAGCAAATTGGAAACGCATTCTGGAATTGTTTGCACCTCAGCATTTGATTGCCTTTGGCTCTCGGGTTGATGGCTCGGCAAGACCAGACAGCGATATTGACTTGATTGTCGTTTCTGATGCCTTTGAAGGCATTCCGTTTTTGGAGCGTTCTCGCAGGTTCAACGAGCAAATTCCTTGGCACTTGCGAGTGGATGCATGGTGCTACACTGTCAAGGAATTTGAAAGGTTACGACGGCAAGTCGGGATAGTTGCTGATGCTTGTCGAGAAGGTTTGTGGCTCATCAAAGGTGACTTGCTCCCAGATGAAGAGATGAGTGGTGTGATGACACCTGAAGAACAAGCCCAAAGGTGGATAGCGCAGGGAGATCATGACTTGAACCTTGCCCGCATCGCTTACGAAAATGACAGTTACGAATGGGCCGTAGCCATCGCTCAACAGGCTGCTGAGAAGTTTCTCAAAGCCCTTTACATCGTTCGTTTTCAAGCGACACCGCCACGAACTCATGACCTTGCGATGCTGGCTGATGCTTTAGGCGCTCCGCCTGAACTTGCATCCATCGGGCGACCGTTGACCGAAGACTACATGCGTGCTCGTTATCCCGACATTGCTGGCGGCATCCCACATGAGGTTTTTGACGCTGCAACGGCTCAAGAGCGCATCGCTCAAGCCCAACAAATCCGAGATTGGGTCATTCAGCAACTTAGGCAAGGTGGTTCAACATGAGCAAAGCAACCCGCCAAATTGTCAACATGAGGGAAGTGAAGTGGCAGGGGGGAACGATGCATGTCCAAGCCTAACTACTTCCTCGTTGCTGTCTCAACTTGCCAGCACTTGGAACTGTGTTTGAAATATGCGATAGCGGGCTTTTCCAACTCCGTTGCAGGGGCATGGACATTCGTTGAAATTCAAGAGGGTGATTTTGTTTCCTTCCTTCACGCAGCCCGCGCTTTTAACCTGTATGAGGTCACGCGTAAAGAGGCAATTGTTGAGTTTGAAAAAATGCCGCCTTGGCCATCTGTTGCGTTCCGAGACTCAAGGAAGCCGTATTTGTTCCCTTTCCGACTCTACCTGCGTCCCATTCGTGAATTCTGTGAACCGTTAGTTCGCCCAGAGTTCGCTTATGTCGCAGAGAACTTGCTCTTGCGAGCAGGTTATCGCAAAACTCACTTTCAAGCCGACCAAACGACTCTGCAAAATGTTTCACAAATGGGTTCGTTATGGAACGGAGACATTCAACCTTTGGAGACGCCCCCTCACACAACTTTTGAACCGAAATTCACACCCGACAAAAAGATGGAGCGGGTGCCGTTCGTCTGCCATTTTCAAGAGAGCATACTGCAAGCAGCAATCAAGCGCTGGTTGTCTGACCGAGGCAACTTTACCAAATTTTTGTCAATGATTGGCTTTGAAGACCTCTCGCCTGACGAACTTGAAGTGCTTGGCGAAAAGGCTCTGTCTTACGGACATGTTGACATCCTGATCAAGGACAGAGTTCCAATCGCTCAAGCGCGAAAAATCGCCGTTGAAGTCAAGAGGGAACATGCACAGCCAAGGGACTTAAGGCAATTGAGGGGCTACATAGATGAGTTAGGAAGTGAATGTATTGGTGGCGTTTTGATTGCTAATTCCTTCTCCAAATCCGTCATCCGTGAAGCCCCAAAGCGAAACATCCGCTTAGTTCGCTACGAACTCCGCCTTGACTGGCGATCACCCAAAAAGTTCTCGGAAATTCTGGCAGGACTGAGGATGGAAGCATTGCCATGATCCATGCAAATTCTGGTGCAAGTGTGCCATGATCGGATCGGAGGTGACTGCAATGGAGGTGTTGACGGCTTTGCCGAGCCGAAGATACACGACGCCCGACGATTTCGTTAACGAGTTCCTTCTCACCCTAACGCCCTGTATTGTCAGGGCAAGAAAGGAAGCCTTGTTGCCATTCGTTGCCTTCTACCGTGAACTTGCGTGCAGGGTGCGGATGGGGTGTGATTTTGTGAGAGAGTTGGCGGATTCGTTGTTGGCGAGCGATGACCCATTGCCGCTCATTGAATGCGCCTTTGAGTTGTTAGGGCACACAGGAAGCAATTTTGTTTCGCGAGAAGACGACTTCAGCCTTTCCAAGTTAGCCGCAGACATCACCTCCGGCAATGAGAAAAGAGCGGAGTATTTCGCCATGCTGCTGAAAGACTTGGGCTTTTTGAAAATCTTGTTCCGTGACGACCTTGAAGATTTGCTTTTGGGCGTCCAAATCGGTCTGGAAACCCATCGGAGGAAAAACATCGGCGTCAAGGTGTTTCAACGGGAAGTCCGTAAACTGCTTGACAGCATCGTAAACGCTCTAAAGCAACGAGGTCACCAAGTTGAATTGAGAAGCGAAGAAACTCTTCGCTACGGAAGGGAACTTGCCAAGAGGGTGGACTTTGCTATCCACCACGAGGGACGACCACGCTTCGGCATAGAGGTGAACTATTACACTGTCGCTGGTTCTAAGCCCACGGAAATCAAGAGAAGTTACGCTGAAGTGCTGCGAGGTCTGCAAAGCATCGGCGTTGACTTGATTTGGGTAACGGACGGCAAAGGTTACCGCGACATGCGCCAATCCCTAAAGGATGCCTTCGTCATCCTGCCCAACATCTACAACCTTCGCCAAGCACAAGCGCATTTGTTGGCGGATTTGGAGGCGGTTTTGTGAAAGCCAATGAAACGAGGTGTCTCGGCATGGCAAAACGATTGCTTCTCAAAAATGGCACGGTCGTTGATCCGACACAAAACTTGATGGCAAAACGAGATGTGTTGATTGAACGGGACGGGGGACACGGGACGAGGGACGCGGGAAGGATTGTGGCTGTGGCAGAAAACATTGTCGCAGAAGATGCGGAAGTGATTGATTGCACGGGTAAGTTGGTTGTGCCCGGATTGGTTGACATTCATGTCCATTTCCGCGAACCAGGTGAAGAGCACAAGGAAACGATTGCGACGGGGAGTGCTGCTGCTGTCGCAGGCGGCTTCACGACCGTTTGCTGCATGCCCAACACGAAACCGCCCCTTGACAGTGTCGCTGCTGTTGAATTTATGTTGCGCCGTGCAGAAGAGGCAGGGTTGTGTCGTGTCTTACCCATCGGCGCAATTAGCGTCGGGCTCAAGCACGAACAACTGACAGAAATGGCAGCGATGAAAGAAGCAGGTGCAGTCGCCTTCTCCGACGACGGCGAACCTGTCCAAGATAGCGGTTTCCTCCGTAAAGCCCTCGCTTACGCGAAAGTTTGTGACGCTGTCGTGATTTTGCACTGCGAAGATAAATCTTTGACCGCTGGTGGCGTTATGAACGAAGGCTTGACATCTTTGAGGCTCGGTTTGAGAGGTATGCCGAGGGCTGCTGAGGTAGCTTCCGTTCAGCGAGCCGTTGAATTGGCGAAATTGACAGGAGCGAAAGTGCATATAGCCCATGTCTCAACGAAAGAAGCCGTTGAAGTTATCCGACGAGCGAAAGAGCAAGGTGTGCAAGTGACTGCCGAAGTGACGCCACACCACTTGACACTTACGGAAGAAGCCGTCGGCGAATACGACACCAACGCTAAGATGAACCCGCCGCTTCGAACTGCTGAAGATGTCGCTGCGCTTCGTGATGCGTTGGCGGAAGGCGTGATTGATTGCATCGCCACTGACCACGCCCCTCACGCCGTTGAGGAAAAAGAGACGACTTTTGATGAAGCGCCATTCGGCATCGTCGGTTTGGAAACAGCCGTTGGCGTTCTGTGGACGGAGTTGGTGCACAAGTCGGGCTTTTCGGTCATGCGGTTGGTTGAAGCGATGAGCACCAAACCTTGTCAAATATTGGGGCTTGATGGCGGGGCGCCCAAAGAGGGTAGCCGCGCCGATGTGACTGTCATTGACCCGAACGCCGAATGGACTGTCCAGCCAGAGAAGTTCAGGAGCAAAGGGAGAAATACGCCTTACGCAGGTTGGACGCTGAAAGGGAAGGTCATGCTAACGATTTGCGACGGGCAAATCGTGTTCCGTGATTTGTGAAGGATGGTGAACGAAGATGGCTCAAACGCTGCCAAAAGTCAAACTGCCAAAACGGCTCATCAAAGCGCTGGGGCTAAAGCCCGGCGACAGGTTGGAGTTGGTCGTGGATGAGG